>DATDCP010000132.1:0-8970 GCA_036524255.1 Chitinophagaceae bacterium | reverse complement strand
TTTTGCGAGTGGAGCACACACTATTTAAATTCATTCCTCAATTCTAAAAACAGACCCCAGGAATCTGATTTCCGTTTGCCTACAGAAGGTCAATGGGAATATGCTGCACGTGGTGGTCGTTCTCAATCAATGTTCCCATGGGGTAACTATTATCTTAGAAATAAGAAAGGTTGCCTGATGGCAAACTTTAAACCTGGTCGTGGTAATTATCCTGAGGATGGTGGCTTCTACACTGTAAGAGCTGATGCTTATTGGCCAAATGATTTCGGCCTTTATAATATGGCTGGGAATGTTGCAGAATGGACATCATCAATTTTCTATGAAGGTTCTTTCACTTTCCAACACGATATGAACCCTGATGTTCGTTGGAATGCAAAAGAATCTGATCCTCCCCTGATGAAGAGAAAAGTGATTCGTGGTGGAGGCTGGAAAGATGTTGGCTATTATTTGCAAACAGGAACCCGCACATATGAGTACCAGGATTCAACCAAGTCTTATGTCGGATTCCGCAGGGTAATCGATTTACCGGCTGCACCGCAAAAAGGCCGCAAAAAATAAGAAGTGAACAATAATTCCTTTTGTTTTTGCGTACTTACTTCCAAAACTGGCTTATAAAACTGTACAATCTTTAATAACCTATAAAACGAGCCCTTTATGCTATTCTTTAAAACATCGCGAGGCCAGGTAGTCCTCAACTTTATTTTCGCCTTTTTTGCAGCCGTGGTAATCCTCGGAGCATTATTTAAGATCCGTCACTGGCCCTTTGCAGATGAAATGATCACAGTTGGTCTATTATCTGAAGTAATCGTGTTCTTAGTGATGGCCTTCATGGTTCCTCCTCCAGAAGAACCACATTGGCAGCGTTATTTTCCGGACATTAACCTTCACCCGGATCTTGATCCAAACTTTAAACCGACACCGCTTACTTTACCCGGTTCAACAGCAAATCCTGCATTGACAAAAATGGAAGATATGTTGTCAGCAGCAGATATTACACCGACAAGTCTCGGTCGTCTTGGTGAGAATTTTAAAAAGCTTGGCACTACTGTAGATAAAATAAGTGATGTTAGTGATGCTATTGCAGCTACTAATGATTACTCTGCTAAGACACGTGAAGCAGCAACTGCTCTCGGTCAAATGAAAGATGCTTATGTGAGTGCGTCAAACTCAGCACAAAGCTTTAATGCTGCGGCTGAAGGCACAAAGCAGTTTCATGAGCAGGTACAAGTGCTTACAAAAAACCTTTCTTCTCTAAATACCATTTACGAACTGGAACTCCAGGATACTAACAATCACCTGAAAGCAATGAACAGGTTTTACAATAACCTGGTACAAGCTTCAGATGCTATGTCAGGCAGTGTTGATGATGCTAAAAAAGCACATAACCAGATCTCAACATTGGCAGGCAATCTTGGTAAGTTGAACCAGATCTATGGTAACATGCTTAGCGCAATGCAAGGCAAAGCATAAGAAAGTAATAAAGGTTTCGTTTTATAGAATACGAAATCCGTATCCGTGATAATGTCACCATTTAATAACAAATCCCGATTAGGTCGGGAAGAAAAACCATAAACGTCATGTCTTTACCTCGTGAGCCCCGGCAAAAGATGATCAATATGATGTACCTGGTGCTAACAGCCCTGCTGGCACTGAACGTATCATCAGAGATCCTTAATGCCTTCAAAACGGTTAACAATAGTCTCGAAGAGACAAACAGGGTAGTAGGTCAATCTACTTCCGATGTAATGACTTCCCTAGAAGAAAAAAAGAAAGATCCAGGTACTGCACAAAAAGCAACTATCTGGCATCAGAAAGCTCAGGAAGTTCAGAAGTATTCTAATAGTATGTATCAATTTATTGATGAACTGAAGAAAAAAATATCCGACGGGGCTAAGTATGACCCGACTTCAGATAAGGATAAAGGAATTGATAACCTGGATGTAACAACCCGGGTAATGGTTGAGAAGGGCGATGGAAAATTATTAAGAACCAAATTAGAAGAATACAAAACCAATATTCTTAAAATTGATTCGCAGATCTCAAACACCTTTAAGTCGTCATTGCCGATCAATACGGAAATGCCAAAAACTAAAAATAAGAGTAACAAGACATGGGAGTCAGCATATTTTCATATGGTGCCTACAGTCGCTGCACTTACCATTTTGAGTAAGTTTCAAAATGATGTAAAAACATCAGAAAATAAAGTTGTTACATTTTGCCATGAGCAAGTGGGCAAAGTAGTTTATAGACAAGATGCATTTGCGGCATTGGCAATTGCGAATACTACCAACGCATTACCTGGCCAGGAAATTGAAATAACAGCTGGTGTAGGTGGTTTCAGTAAAGCGATAACACCTAAAATTTCTATAGGTGGACAAACTGTTGCATTAGGTGAAGATGGTGCTGCGCACTATAAGTTTAAAGCCGACAGACTTGGAAGTAATTCTATTCCTGTGGTGATATCTTATACTGACCAGGATGGACAAATTAAAAATATTACCAAAACTGTTGACTATGTAGTAGGTCAATCAAGCGCTGCCGTACAGCTTGATAATATGAACGTACTATTTATTGGGGTTGACAATCCTGTTACTATCTCAGGTAGCGGTAGCGTTGATCAGATAAAGGCATCCATAAGCGGTGGTGGTGGTATATTAAATGGTAGTGGTGCTAAACGTTCAATACGTGTATCACAAGAAACTGATGATTGTTTTGTTTCCGTTGTTACTCCTGATGGAAAAACAACCAGGATGCAATTCCGTGTTCGTTCAATTCCTGATCCTACACCAATGATCGGTACTTATAAGAGCGGTAATATTCCTGCGGCTCAGTTTAAAGGACAGCAGGGTGTTCGTGCAATAGTTGAAAACTTCTATTACAAAACTCAATTTAATGTTACCAGCTTCCGTATGACGGGTGACGGTAATGGTTTTGAGGATATCATGGAAGCAAGTAACACGGGTGCTGAATGGAATGAGGCAAGAAATATTGTCGGTAAATGCAGAGCCGGATCATTCATTACAATTGAAGATATTTATGCCGTGGGTCCGGATGGCAGAAGAAGAAGACTTACACCACTTATTTTTACTTTGAAATAAAAGATCAATAATGCGATATCAATTTTTTAAACATGTGATTTTTTCTGCTGTGCTGTTAACTATTGTTACAGTAGCGGCTGATGCGCAACGTCGTGGAAGAACCACCAGGGGTAACACCACGAATCAGAAGCCTGATACTACTACGCAGCAGCAAAGCGTTCAGCAAAACACAAATCCTGCAAATGTTCAAAAATATAACCCATATGGGAATGTGCCTATCGAAATGGCTCCTCAGGTGGGAGGATTTGGTGACAGTTCAAAACCTTCATTAAGGTTGGATGCAGTTACAGATAAAAGAATGTTGAAGGACCGCATTCCTTTGGACTATGAATTTTTAAGAGCTGATGATGCCTTGTATACACAACGAGTTTGGCGGGAAATTGACATTCGTGAAAAAATTAATCTGCCATTCCGTTTTCAGGCACAAGATGATAATGGAGATCAGCGCTTCGTAAGTATTTTAGTGAAGGCGGTGAGAGACCAATTAAAGAATGGTAATGCAATTGCATTTAATGGTGATGATGATAGGTTCACAACATTTCTTGATTCAGCAGGATTTGAAAAATCAGTTAGCGGAGGTGGTCAGTGTGACACAGTACCAGTTTATTGTCTTGACGACCCAACAAAGATTTGTAAATACACAGTAGTTTGCAACACATTAAATCCTGATGATATTGTTAAGTTTAGAATTAAGGAAGAATGGGTATTTGATCGTGAGGCCAGCCGCATGTTTGTAAGAATACTTGGTATTGCACCTTTGAGAACAATAATGGCACAGGATGGTGTTACAGAAAGAGGCGTTGCACCTCTATTTTGGATCTATTATCCTGATCTAAGAGCAACACTTGCCCGTTACGAAGTATATAATCCAAAGAACATGGGTAATAGCCGAATGACATGGGAAGAGTTGTTTGAAGCAAGAATGTTTGGCAGCTATATAATTAAATCTACGCTTGATAACCCGATGAACAAGTATATCAGGAATCTTATTAATGATCCGATTCTTCGTTTACTTGAAGGTGATAACATCAAAGATAAGATCTTCAACTACGAACAAAATCTTTGGCAGTATTAATAAGAAGCATCTTAGTAAAAATACTATTAACAGTCCCGCCTTAAACGGGACTGTTTTTTTTGTTTCAACTATTATTTTTAAACAGTGATAAAATAAAAAATACCCAAGAGCGGGTATAGGAATTGTCAATAAATGTTGTACTTTTATTTCGGTTTTTCATAGGATATTGGATTTTAAAAACGGGGCTGGATTTCTATCCGGGCCCCATTTTTTTTAGTTCATTAAGTAATATTGCTGCTTTTGTTTTTCCAATGATCTTTGATATTTCACTTACATCTTTCTCTCTAATATTTTTTACTGATTTAAATTCTTTTAAAAGCCTATTTGCGGTTTCTTTTCCAATTCCTTTTACTTCTTCTAATTCATTTTTAAATACACCTTTTGTTCTTCGTTTGCGATGATGAGTAATTCCGAAACGATGAACTTCATCACGAATGCTGCGAATAAATTTCAGGCTTGCGTTATCGTATGGAAGTTTTAAAGATTCATGATCCCCGGTAAAAAAGATCTCTTCTACATTCTTTGCGAGCCCTGCTAAGGTTGTTTTGCCTGTTACATTTAATTCATGCAGCGCTTCTGCAGCAGCGCTTAATTGCCCTTTGCCGCCATCTATAATCACAAGATCCGGCCAGGGTAAGGATTCTTCTATAACTCTTTTATATCTTCTGTAAACTGCTTCTTTCATCGTAGCAAAATCATTGATCCCTTCAACAGTTTTTACATTAAAATGCCTGTAATCTTTTTTACTTGGTACTCCATTTTTAAAACACACCATTGCAGAGACAGGGTACGAACCCTGGAAATTGGAGTTATCAAAGCATTCGATATGAAATGGGATTTGCGATAGTCTTAGATCATGCTGTACTTGTTTTAATAGATCAAGTTTATCGTTACTTCTTTTATCTAGTTTAAGGCGTTGCTTATTCTTTAACTCGTCAATAAAATACTGGGCATTTTTTTCTGACAGGTCTAAAAGTTTCTTTTTATCACCTCCTTTGGGAACAGTTATTACGATCTCATTTTCAGGATAACTAATCATAAATGGTACAATGATCTCTTTTGCTTTACTATTGAATGTGCTGCGAAGCTGTGCAATTGCAAAAGCAAGAATTTCTTCTTCGGTTTCATCCAGGAAATTTTCAGTCAGGATCGTTTTAGTTTGCACGATGGTACCATTTTGGACCATCAAATAATTGATATATGCTTTTTCCTCAAATTTCACGATAGAGAAGATATCCATTTCTGACAAACGAGGGTTCGCCACTACAGATCTTGACTGGTAATTTTTAAGAAAATCGATCTTCTTTTTAAGTAGCTCAGCTTTTTCAAATTCCATTTTTTCAGCATGGCCCTTCATCTCATTTTTAAAATGATTTATGACCGGGTTAAGATTACCCTTAAGAAGGTTTTTTATTTGCTGTATGCCTTCTTTATAATCCGCTTCATTTTGTAAAGCCTCACATGGGCCTTTACAATTTCCTAAATGATATTCAAGACAAATCTTAAATTTCTTTCGCTCAATATTTTTTTGAGTGAGATTTAAAGCACAAGTTCGAATAGGAATTGTTTGCCGGATAAATCCCAGCAACTCTCTCACTCTATGAACGGAGGTATATGGTCCCAGGTATTCAGAACCATCTTCAATATGTTTACGTGTAAGAAAGATCCTGGGAAAGGGCTCGTTTTTAATAACTATATAGGGATATGATTTATCATCTTTAAGATTGATATTAAATCTTGGTTGAAAATTTTTGATTAACGAATTCTCAAGAAAGAAAGCATCCTGTTCAGAATTTACTATGGTGAATTCGATGTGATGTATCCTGCTTACAAGTTCATGAGTTTTATAACTGGTAAGATTTTTGAAAAAGTAGGAGCTTACCCTTTTTCTTAGATCTTTTGCCTTACCTACATAAAGTAATTCATTCTCTTTATTATAATATTTATAGATACCGGGATTACGGGGTAATGTTTGCGCAATATTCTGAAATTCGGAATTAGTCATCGATCCTAGTATTAAGACAAGCCAATTGGCAAAATCACTGCCATACCACTTTTGTAAACCGAGTTTTTTCAGTTTGGTTCACTTTTTCTATAATGCTGCCGATTGAAAAATATTGGTCTATTTCCCAAAAAAGCTTTTGTTCAACAGTGCTGTCTTTTGATGGTATATACCTGTCAATAAAAACACTTTGCACTTTACCACTGGAAACATCAGCAAGGGCAATAACAATAATTTGTTTTTGTATTTCTGCATTTTCATTTATTGCGGTGGAGGTAATATTAAGTGTTTCCTGTTGTGCATCTATCAGTCTTTCTTCTGTATAATTTTCATAATAGTTTTTATCAGCAATTTCGGGTAATGAAAGAAATGGAGCAGCAACCTTCTTGATCTCGTCTCGTGTTAGATAGGTTGTGTCGGTCGTATTGTCGGCGGTTTCATATTTAGTTATGCCGTAAAGTGTCGTATCAAGATGGTTAAGCTGCCCTTTTATGATTGACAAAGTAGAAATAGGCGCTTCTTGATTTGCTTCTTTTTTTTCCTTACAGGATGCAAATAAAATAACTATAAGAGTTGGACTGATTAAATAGTTTTTCATACCATAAATTTAATGGGAAATAATGTGCTGAAAACAATTATCCCGATCCCGCCTTATGCGGGACCGGGATAATTTAGCGAAAATGTGCAGTTAGTATTGCTTACTTATTATTGTTGATAGTAGCCCCCACTTTCAACCCTATAGCATATAACTTTTCTTTTACTGATAACTCACTTACGAAGCTGGATAAATGCTGGTAACGAAGATGTGGCCCAACTTGCCAATTGATCCTACCAGTAGAATAGGCTACAAATGTTCCAATACCTGTACTTATATTCCAGCGGCGCATAACGTCAGGGAACTCTGCATAATTTTTATAATCACTTGAAATTACATAAGCCTTATCCCCAATAACATAAGTTGGTTGTATGGTACCGCTAATTCCCCATTGTACATTTTTATTCTCAGTTAGAATTACTTCTACACCAACCGGGGCCGCTATCTGGAAATAAAAATTCTCCAACCAATTGGCTGTAGTACCACTATTACGATAATTACTTAAAGTTGCTAAAGAATCCACGACCCCATAGCTACTGGTTAAGGCCACAGTTGCTATTTCAGTAGGATGTGAATACGCAAGGATATCATAACGATTAATATTGAACTGCAAACCGGTTGTCAAAGAAAATTTCTTATTCACTCGATATTTCCCTTCAATTCCAAATTCAAGACCCATACCAGGCTTGTGTTTTACTATATTATTCAGATCGATCGTTGGTACGTAAAACCCACTGCCGGCATATACGTTTTTATTTTCTTTTAATTTTCTATAGCTGACAGTTGGCGTAAAAAATACCTGGGCAGTAACTCTTGGTTGTTTCTTGGGTTTTATCAACAAAATGTTTTGCGAAGCAATTGCTGAAATGGCATCATTGATCTCTTTTTCTGTTTTCTCATCCACTGAGCTCTGATCTGTTATTGTTTTTTCATTAGTAGCTATATCATCAATTATTGCATTTTCGGTAGTAAGAAATGTGTTTTGTTTTAAAATATTCAGATCAGCGAAAAGTGGTAACTCATCGAAAAATTCATTTTTATTTGAGGTATTTGGCTCAAAAGTATCCCTATCAATGTCATTGCTTAAGTTATTACTCAAAACCACATTTGGTTGCTTATCATCTTTTGCCGGAGTTTTAAAAACAGGTCCATCTGAATATAATTCTGTAAGATTAGTTGTGCGGTTATCAGCTGCTTTTATATCATTTATTGCAGGTGTAAATGTTTTTCTTTCGTTCGAAACAGCCGAGGGGATTTGTTTTTGACTGCTAGAAATATTTTTCTGATCAGTTAAATTGTTTTTGCCTGGTTTGTCACTATAAATGATAATGGAAATAATGGAGCCGGTAACCAAAAACATAATAGCTGCAGTAAGGCCATACCATCTGCGACGAGTGTGTAAAGAGGAGTGAATACCTTTCCAGACCTTTTCCGAAGGGTACATCCGGTATTGGTTGGCATTATCTCTCAACAGCTTCTCAAAATCCCCATTATTGAATTGTCTCTCCATAAACCAGTCAGTGATTTCGGAACGGATCAAATTTTATCTGCTACCCGCCAAAGCAATCCATTCTGTCTGTTGCCTTGGTTTTTGCAAAATCTTTTTTCTTACTAAAATATCTTCAAGCATTGCCTTAGCCCTGGTATATTGGCTACGGCTGGTGCTTTCTTCTATATCCAGCATTTTTGCAATTTCACGATGACTATACCCCTCGACTGCATATAAATTAAGAACTGTACGATAACCCATTGGTAATATCCTAATACATTCCACCACCTGTTTCGCTTGTATGATCGATGGAACACTTTCCTCTCTCACTTGTACTCCTGTTGCATGAATTATATCAACACTGTCATTGAACTTCTTATTTCTCTTTAGGATATTGATACAGGTGTGAACGATTATTCTTCTGATCCAACCTTCAAAAGCTCCCCGGCTTTCAAACGTATGTATTTGTAAAAAAACCTTTATAAAGCCTTCCTGCAGCATATCCTCAGCGTCTTCCCGGTTATGGGCGAATCGATAACAAACAGCCAGCATTTTAGGACTGTACCTATTGTACAATTCCCGCTGGGCAGAAGCGTCGTTTTTCAAACAGCCTTGTAAAATGGCTTCCTCGGTCATAGTTTCCTTTGGTTGCCTGTAAATTAGACAATTTTTGAATTCAATAGCTGCACAGAATTGTAAATTTTCGGGAAA
>DATDCP010000131.1:0-5176 GCA_036524255.1 Chitinophagaceae bacterium | reverse complement strand
GGGAGAAAAAATTGCTGACTGAAGACCAGATCAAGAAACTAATGGACCCAGCTGCTTTAACAGGACAAAAGCAGTAATTTTAAAACCATAAACCTTATAAAAAACAAGCCCTTGAAATTAATTAAAGACTCATCAAAAATTAAAAATACAAGGGGAACATTTGAAACGCTGCCACTGCTATGTTTGACGGTGGCGGCGTTTCTTTTATTACCTTATCTATCCATTTGCCAGGAAAAGAAAACTGTTCCTGATGGCACGGAAGGATTAACAATTGAAAAACGAGGTCAGGACTCAATTTCTAAAAAGTTACCAGCTAACGAATTCAACGGACCCTATTCAACCTTTAGAATAGGGGCAGGTTATATTCTTGACGCTACCACGTATTCGCAGGACGATGTTTTCAAAAGGCAAATGGATACTGCGAACATCAATATAGATCCAACAGTAAAAACAAGAGATTTCCGGTTATTGGGCAGCGGTGTGCTCACTACTGTAAAAAGAACTATAGCATGGAAATTTGCTTACATGTATGATGGCAATGAAAAAGTCTGGATGATGCGTGAATCAGGTATCACTGTCGGTGTACCTGAATTGAAAGGGCACATATTTGTCGGCCGTACAAAAGAAGGTTTCTCCCTTGTAAAAGTGATGAATGGCCACTCACCATGGGGATATGAACGACAAATGGCGTTGGATGTCATCCCGATTTTAGCGGATGGGATCAAATTCTTTGGCATGTTACCAAAATCAAAAATATTCTGGAACCTGGGATATTATAATGATTTCATTTCAAAGGGCCAGGGTTTTTCAACTTTTGCATGGCAATATGTTGCCCGTGTTGGTTGGTTGCCGATCAACGATCCGGAAAAGAAGCAGACACTACATATTGCTACCAACCTGCGATATGCTAAACCTCTTGACGGAAAGATCACTTTAAAGTCAAGGCCTGAATCGAATAATACACCTCAGCTCATTAATACAGGTTCATTTGAAACCGAACACTCTAGTCATATAGGAGGAGAAGTATACTACACGAATAAACGTTTCACTATCGGCTCCGAAATTATTACGCATAATTTTTATAGCGACAAAGGTGATCATAAATTCACAGGGGGGAATGTTATGTTCGCCTACTCCATAACAGGTAGCACACGTCCTTATAGAACAGAAGGAAGCATCTTTGGATTCGTGCCTGTAAAAAAATCGGTATTTAAAGGAGGATTAGGAGAAATTGAAGCGGTGGTCTTTGTTTCTACTCTCAATTTAAATGATGGTAATATTAAGGGTGGCCAAATGTGGCGTGTTACTCCAATGATCAACTGGTATATGACGAAAGTTATCCGGTTTGAACTTATTTATGGTTATGGAGTGTTGGACAGGTATGGCATGAAGGGAAAAGTTCAATTCTTTGAAAGCCGTCTTCAGTTTACAATTATGTAAAACAATTTCATTTACAAACTATCTAAATAAATACAAGGATCAGTTTCTAATTTCAAGCCACGTTTTATCCTCAATTAAAAATCGGTCTCAAAATGAGCGAACCAACGGTCTCAGTTGAAAAAAAGAAAAGAAGAAGATCGATCCTTTCTTTTTTAGGATCTGCAGTTGTTGCTTTAGCATTGACTTTTCTTATTAAGGAACCTCAATTCACCGACTCCCAATTATATGTGCTTTTTTTAATGTTCTTTGCAATTGGTTTATGGATAACAGAAGCGATCCCTCCGTTCGCCGTAAGTCTTTTCATAATCGCTTACCTTGTTTTTACTTTAGGTAATCCTAATCTTAATTCGGCTCCTGAAAAGATCGACCGATATGTAAATACTTTTTCGAGCAGTATTATTTGGTTATTACTCGGAGGTTTTTTTATGGCTACTGCCATGACAAAGACAAAATTGGATCAACAGCTTTTAAGAGCAACACTTTTACTTTCAGGAACCAAACCGAGGAATATCTTAATTGCCGTAATGTTCACCACCATGATAGCATCCATGCTGATGTCAAATACTGCAACAGCCGCAATGGTGGTTGCTGCCATTATGCCTTTAATAGCTTCTATAGGTAAATCAGGTTTCAGTAAAGCTTTGCTATTAGGTGTATCAATAGCAGCTACCGTTGGTGGAATGGGTACCATTATCGGGACTCCTCCGAATGCAATTGCTGCAGGTATATTAGAGAATTCAGGACATAAAATTGATTTTTTGAGCTGGATGAAATATGGAATGCCGGTAGCAATAGCACTCACGGCGATCAGCTGTTTTGTTTTATTGAAAGTGTTTGTAAAAAAAGCTACACCAGTTTCGTTTGAGTTTATGAACAAAAAAACAAACGAAGCGACAAAAGAGCCAACTACTCAACGCAGAATTGTAATGGTTGTGATAATTGTTACAGTATTGTTTTGGTTGACAACTTCTGTGCATGGAATTACTGTTGCTGCAATTTCTGCAATTCCAATTGTGGTGCTTACTCTTACTGGTGTTCTCAACAATGCTGATATAAAAACCCTGCCGTGGGACACTCTTCTTTTGGTGGCTGGCGGATTATCACTTGGTGAGGCGCTTCAATCCACAGGAATAATGGATCATTATGCAAATCAATTAAGGACATTGAATGTTACTACTACAGCTTTCATTTTTATTCTTTCATATGCAACTATGATCTTTTCAAACATCATGAGTAACTCAGCTACCGCTACCGTGTTAATTCCATTAGGAATGGCTATACTTATCGGTTTTGAATCACAGGTGGCCTTAGCTATTGGCCTGGCAACTTCTACAGCATTATTTCTCCCGGTATCCACACCTCCTAATGCAATTGTCTATAGCACGGGAATGCTGGAACAAAAGGATTTTAGAATTGGAGGCGCTTTGATCGCAATACTTGGACCATTGCTGGCTGTTTTATGGGTATTATTCCTTAATAGATAAGTTCAAAAATCGACGCTGAATGAAAGAGCCAGGAAATCGTCATCAGTAAGAGGGGCAAAATAAAAAATACCAGCCCTGAATCTTCCAAAATAATATTCTCCTAAAACTCCATGCTGTATCTCCCGATCTGATTCATATAATCTTGTTCTTTGTGCAAGTAAACCCAGTCTTAATTGTTTGATCGGGTTTATTGCTAATTCGGAATACATATAAAAGAAATTATTTTCCTTACCTGCAAAATCAAATAAGTGTTCACTTTCTGAATAGAGATCAAATTTTTTATACGAAATGTCTATTTCAAGCCCGGTGGCAATACCATCTGTACTTCCAAAAACTATTCCTGCCATGGGAGTAACTTCAAATTTCACCGCTTTTCCGAAATTGAAATTCCAGCCTGCAAAAATGGAGGCCGTATTCATTGCTTCATAATTATATCTTCCTTCCAAATGAACTGATCTTCCATCCGCATAAAAAGTAGGGTTAAAAAAACTTTCTCCACCTGGAACTATAAAATATTCTGCCCAGGCCGAAAAATTCCATTTTGAATTTGCTGAATCAGTTGCAGTTTGCTGGGCAGATAGTTTGATCGATACAAATCCCAGCAACAGCAATAAATATTTTTTGCGCATGCTTAACCTCCTAATGCGATCGTTATTAAGACCAATACAATCCCAACTAATGTCAATCCAAAACTCATTAACCATTTATTGGAACCAACATACTTCGCCAGCGACCATCCGCAAAAAAACATCAGCACAATAGCGATCATGTTTGATATACGTAATGCGAGTTGTGTATCACTTATAAAAATAAAAGGTATAACAATTGGAAAAGCAGAAATAAGCATCAGGAAAAAGATCATCAACGATCTTTTGAGATCCCTCGTAGTTAGCCTCACTTGCAATGTCGAACCTGGTAGCTTCGCTAATTTTTTTCTTATTTGTTCCAGTTGCTCTGCGTCCAATACCGAAGCTATTGAGGGAGGTAATGAATCAGCAATATACTTTCTCGCTTTATCCGCATCCGAAGTTGTTAGAACGGAATCCAGGATTGCTTTATTCCTGCTTCGTTGAACAATAGTACTAACTATATAACCTATTGCATCCACTAATCCCCATGCAATATTGCAGCTGATCGCCGCTATTATCAATTGTCTTATTTCTGTATTTTTTGTATTCGCAATACCAATAGAACATGTAAAAGTGAGGGTCATTATTATGCCGAACAAGATCTCAGAAACCCTGTCCATTGTGTTTAATAAAGGCTTTGGCTTGGAAATCTCCATAGAAAAATTCAAGTTTTATTTAAGATAACTTATTTTCTATTTTTCAAAGACTCCGGGTTCACGAGGTTTGGAATAAAATTATTCGTATAAAACTGAATGATATTTTCAGCCGCCATTCTCGACATTTCATTCCTTGCTTCAATTGTTGCAGAACCAATATGAGGCAGGATACAAACATTTTCCATTTCTAAAAGTGGATTATCCTTTTTCATTGGCTCAGGATTGGTAACATCAAGTCCTGCGCCCCAGATAGTGCCGTTGTTCAACGCATCAATAAGATCTGTTTCGTTATGCACTCCGCCCCTTGCCGTATTAATAAATATTGAAGAAGGTTTCATCTTTCTGAAAGCATCTTTATTAAAGATCTCTTTGGTTTCTTTACTCAAAACTGAATGAACAGAGATCACATCGCTTTGCTTCAATAGCTCATCAAAGCTTACCCGTTTAGCATTAAATAATTTTTCAGCTTCTTCATGTACATTTCTATTACAATAAATAATATTCATATTGTATGCTCCCTTGCAACGACGTGCCATTGCAAGACCAATTCGTCCCAATCCGAATATGCCAAGTGTTTTATTATTTAGCTCGATCCCGAGATTTGCATTTGGCTTGAAATAGGTCCACTCCCCTTTTAAAAGTCCTTTGTGCATATAAAAGAATTTTCTTGCTACCGCTATCATTAATCCAAATGCAATGTCGGCTGTTGCTTCATTCATTGCTCCGGGAGCATAGCCAATAGGTATTCCCAATTTTGTAGCAAGGGGAACATCGATATTATCGTAGCCAACAGCAAACTGGGAGATCATTTCAAGATGTGAACAGGTATTGATAAAATCTGTACCAATATTATCGGCACTTACACAAAGAATAACATTGTGCTTTTTACTCTCAGCAATTAATTCCTGGTCTGTCATCGGTCTTTCATGCGGCCAGGCGGTAACAGAAAATCCTTCTTTGCGTAACA
>DATDCP010000130.1:0-3196 GCA_036524255.1 Chitinophagaceae bacterium | reverse complement strand
GTTCCAAAATACTTACATAGGCAGAGCCACCAAAACGTTTTGGTTTTTTGTATTGAATATCCAGCACACTGCTCATCTTATCGCCATACTTTGCCTGGAAACCGCCATTATAAAAACTGATATTGCGAACCATCTCAGGATTTATAAAACTCAATCCTTCCTGCTGACCACTGCGGACAAGATAGGGACGGAAAATTTCAAAGTCATTTACATAAATAAGATTTTCATCATAATTCCCGCCGCGAACAGAATATTGTGAGGTGAGTTCATTGTTAGAGCCGACAAAAACTTTGATCATGCTTTCAACACCCATTACTGGTGAGGGTAGATTGATAATTGATTTTGGATTCGGTTTTATCAACCCGGCTTCTCTTCTGTCACGCTGATCGGTAACAATTACTTCTTCCAGTACTTTGCCTTCTCTTTCCAGGCGAATGACAATAGTTTCCTCTTCATTCTCATTCAATAAAAAATTCTTTTGTTGCGATCTAAACCCGGTATAGCTAAAAACAATTGCAAATGCACGGTCGGCACTTACTTTTAATCGGAATGTACCAGAATCAGAGGTTACAATTCCTTTTTGTTGACCAAGAATAACAACAGAAACATTTGAAAGTGGATTTTCGTTTTCATCTAATACTTTACCGGAAACGTAAGCGGGTTTTTTTTGAGCGAAGATCGAAGTGACGGATAATAGACAACACGCAATAGACAAAAGGCTAGAGACAAGGATTAAGCTTGGTTGGCGGTTCATTCCTAAGAAGCGGATTTTGATAGACAATATTAATCAATAAAATTCGCATTTGCTATTTCAACCACCTATCGCAATTTAGTTTTTGAACCACAGAGTCACAGTGGCACCAGGAATCACGGAGGTCACTCCGTGTAACTCTGTGTCTTTGTGCCTCCGTGGTTTAATTATTTGAAGAATTATATTTTCCCAAGCTTAAGATAAATCGGAAAACTTACTTTCTTGACTTCGCCCTCCGGCCAAAGTTTATTTAATTCTTCTTCAATGATCGGGATAGGAGATTGGCCTTTTACTTTAATATATTTCTGAATAGCACTCCAGCTGCTTATATAGCCGATCATATCCTCTCTTTGCCAATTCAAAGTTGTTTCAAAATCTTTTACAGGCAAAGGATCATAATCAAACTCAACAGTAGAATATTTTTCTTCAACATGTTTTCTTGCTTCGTCCCAATATGGCTTTGTTACGTTTTCATAAAAACTATAAACCGTTTCGTCAATCTTTTTATCACCTGTCGTATTTCTATAATAGGTCCAGATCGCGATGATGGCACCCGGTTTGCAAACTCTTGTCACTTCTTTTTTAAATTCCTTCCATTTGATCCAATGATAGGCCTGTGCTACTGTGACAAGATCAAAAATATTTTCGGCAAATGGAGTTGATTCAGCGGAACAAACATTGTACTCAATATTATCTTTTTTGATCGCTTTATCAATTTGTGCTGCGCTGATATCTGTTGCAATTACTTTTTTAAAACGATCAGCCAATACAACTGCTGCTTGACCATTGCCGGTTGCACAATCCCATGCAATGTTTTTTTCTTTTACAAAAGATAAAATGTGATCGTAAAGTTCTTTTGGATAAGTCGGTCTGTAACGGGCATAAAGATCAGATTGTTTGCTAAACAGATCTTTTGCCATGGTGGTTATAATTTTTTCAGTTGTGCAATAGTTGCTTTTGGATCAGGAGAGTTGAACACTGTATTGCCTGCAACGAGTACATCGGCGCCGGCTGCAACGATCGTTCCTGCATTTTCTAATGTAACTCCACCATCGATCTCAATCAATACATTCAAGCCCTTTTCATCTATCATCTTACGCAGTATCTTTATTTTTTTTAATGTATGATGAATGAATTTTTGCCCGCCAAAACCGGGATTTACACCCATCATGCAAACAAGATCTATATCAGCAAGAACATCTTGTAAACTTTCAATTGGTGTATGTGGGTTGATAGCAACTCCGGCTTTCATGCCCAATGATTTTATCTGCTGAATATTTCTATGCAGATGCGGACATGCTTCAATATGTACTGAAAGAACATCGGCTCCTGCATTTTTAAATTGCTCGGCATATTTACCCGGCTCTTCGATCATCAAATGCACATCACAAACTTTTGTTGTTGCTTTTCTGAAAAAAGAAACGAGCATTGGTCCAAAACTAATATTCGGAACAAAACGACCATCCATTATATCTAAATGATACCAGTCTGCCTGGCTTTCATTCAGCATTTTGCAATCGGCATCAAGATTTAGGAAATTTGCAGAAAGAAGGGAGGGAGCAATAATGGGCATTCTTTACTATTTGCGCTGCAAGATACAACGCATCAAATTATTAATAGCTAATTTTTAATTCTATCCGCCGCTTCTTTAGCTTCTGTAAGCGTTTTATCAAATGCAAAGGCTCGTTGGTAACTGATCTTAGCTTCTTCTTTTTGGCCCAAAGCTTCCTGGCATTTTCCTTTCCATAAATGAGCATCTGCAAAACTGTTGGAAACTTTTATTGCGAGGTCATATACTTCCATCGCTTCTTTAAATTTTGATTGCTTATAAAGTATCCTTCCTTTTTCCATATAGGCATCCAAAAAAGTATAATCTTTTCTTATACAGGAATTGAACAGTTCAAGTGCTTTACTATGATCGCCAATATTATAATAATAAACTCCTTTTAAGTAGTCAGGATTAGGGTCTCTTTTGCTTTCATCATTTTTATTCATCGAGTCGCAAATTGCGATCGTTCTTGGGTTTCTTGTTTCGGCATAAAGATTTGCCAGTTGTAAACCGGCTTCAGTTAATTCACCCGGGATAACAAAGAACTCAAGCGTTTTAATTGCATTAGCTGTATCACCTGCCAGTACTAGTAACTCAGTCCGTTTATATAAATAATTTAAATAAACTTTCATTTGAGTGGAATCACCCATGGTAATATTCATAGAATCCAACACGTTGACGGCTTCTTTATATCTCCCGGCTTCCTGTAATGTGAGTACAAGATTGTATTTAAGTAATGTGTCAGTAGGACGAATTTTTAATGAATCACGGTAGGACTGAGCCAACCGTTGCAAACTATCCTGCGTCTGTTGAGCGGAATTGCTACTATTATTATTACAGGCAAATACGATTGTTATAAGAACTGAAAGGGCTAAAAGATTTTTCATAAAACATTT
>DATDCP010000129.1:0-5915 GCA_036524255.1 Chitinophagaceae bacterium | reverse complement strand
CGAAGTTTTCAGAACAGATAAAAAAAATATTCGGGTGATCATGCCGGACACCGGCTCTGGTTATGGAGGAAAACACAGCGGTGAAGCGGCTATTGAAGCTGCACGCCTGGCCAAGGAAGCGAAGAAGCCGGTTAAAGTTGTCTGGACAAGAGAAGAAGAATTTACATGGGCATACTTCCGGCCCGGTGGAGTGATTGAAGTAAATGCCGGCGTGAAAAAAGATGGCAATATCACTGCCTGGAAATTTATTAATTACAATTCAGGCGGTGCCGCATTGGATACACTATATAAGGTAGGTAACAAGCAGGTGGCACATGTTCGATCCAATTCACCACTGAGACAAGGTTCCTACCGCGGACTTGCTGCTCCTGCAAATGTGTTTGCACGGGAGTGTCATATGGATGACCTGGCTCGATTGATCAAAATGGATCCACTTGCATTTCGGATAAAAAATTTAGAAGATGATCGTTTGATCACAGTGTTGAGATCGGCGGCTCAAAACTTTGGTTGGAATATTTCAAAAACGAAAGATCATGGTCATGGCATTGCCTGTGGTTTTGACAAAGGCGGTTATGTAGGCACCTGTGCAGAAATAAAAATAAATGGCGATAAGGAAGTGAAGATAGTTCGCATCACGCAGGCCTTTGAATGCGGAGCAATAATTAATCCTCATCATTTGGAAAACCAGGTGATGGGTTCTATTGTACAGGGATTAGGTGGTGCATTATTTGAAGCGGTTGAATTTGCTAACGGGAAGATCCTTAATTCCAGTCTCTCTTCCTACAGGGTTCCACGCTTTAGTGATATACCTAAAATCGAGATCGTGTTGATCGACCGTAAAGACCTGCCATCTGCCGGCGCAGGCGAAGCTGCGATCATTGGTATTGCACCGGCTATCCGCAATGCGATAATGGATGCAACGGGCAAAGCCCTAAATGAATTACCGATGCTTCCAAACGGGTCGCTTGCATAAAAGAGTCGTTTAGAATTTAGTCATGGATTATCTCCAAAAAATAATTGAGGATATCGAAACACATTCTGTTGAAGGAATAAAAGAATGTTTTGCTCATGGGATTGATCCAAATATGTATTACAAAGACGAGCCTCTTATTTATGAATTAACAAGTGAATACGCAAGAGGTCCGCGATTTAAAGAATGCGTAAAAGCATTTGTGGATCATGGTTTGGTTTTCGAAGACAGCGTACTCTTAGCTGTTTTATCAGACAATGCTTCCGAATTGGATTCGGAACTTAAAAAAGATCCTAAAGCAATTGAGAAAAAGTATTCGCTTCGCTTTGCTTATACACCCATATTTGAGGCAAACCTGCTTCACGTATGTGCTGAATTTAATCATGTTTCATGTGCAGAAGTTCTTGTCAAGCAAGGTGCCGACATAAATTCAAAAGCCGGAATTGATGAACACGGCTTTGGAGGACAGACACCCATCTTTCATACCGTAAATCAAAACACAGATCGATTTGCTGATATGATGAATTATCTTTTATTCAGGTCAGCAGATCTGAAGATCACGGTGGCGGGTTTGATCTGGGGGAAGGGCTATGAATGGGAAACGTTGATTCCTTCGGTTAATCCGATTAGCTATGCAATGATGGGATTGCTACCACAAATGCACCGAAATGAAATTGTAATTTCAAAAACCGTTTCAGTTTTGTTGAAAGCGGCTTATGGAATAGATTATTCATTTCCCAATGTTCCCTGTGCCTATCTGAAATAATAACATCAAAAAAAATAAGTATGAGATTCAAATGCCTTCTTTTACTTCTTGTCTTCTTGTTTTCAATTGAAACGCAGGGACAGAGCACAACAACAAAAGTTGACAAAACAATTTTTGTTACCGGTGGCTCTTTTGGCAGAGCGTATATTCAATATTTAGCATCTCTTACAAACAAGCCGAATCCCAAAATTTGTTTTGTTCCTACTGCATCTGCGGATAATGCACAGAGTATTGCCAACTGGTATGCGAACTGTGAAGATCTACCGGTGAAACCGTACGTTTTGAGAACATTCATTAATTCAAATCCAAATCAAAAAAGTTTTGAAGAAATGATCATGAGCATGGATGCAATAGTGGTTGGCGGAGGTAATACGCTAAACATGATAGCGATTTGGAAAGCGCAGGGAATAGATACAGTATTTAAAAAGGCATATGATAAGGGAATCATTATGTCTGGTGGCAGTGCGGGATCCCTATGTTGGTTTACTGGAGGATCAACCGATTCGCGACCCAAACAACTTACCCTTGTCGAATGTTTAGGATTTCTAAATTATAGTCACTCGCCACACTATCATGCGGAACCCGGAAGAAGACCATTATATCACAATTCAATTTTAAGCGGCGGCCTTAAACCCGGCTATGCCTGTGATGACAGGGCTGGATTGTTATTTGTAAATGGATCAATGAAGAGATCTGTTTCACTTGACTCAACCAACAACAACTATTTTGTATCACTTGTTGATGGTAAAATAAAAGAAGAATTATTACCAGCAGAAATACTTAAATACTAAAAAATAATTCGACGATTAATCTTCATCCATCTCTAATAATAGATTTATTATTAAAGCGGTCCAGCCGGTTTGATGCGATGCGCCCAAACCCTGCCCTGTGTCACCATGAAAAAATTCATAGAACAAGTGATGTTCTTTAAAATGTTTATCTGTCCAGCAAGATTGATCACCGGCGTGGTATTGAAATTTCCCTTCCTCATTTCTTTTAAAGATGTTTAAAATTCTTTTGGTAAGCTGGTTGGCAATTTGATTCAGGGTCATCTTTTTTCCTGACCCTGCAGGAAATTCATATGTATATGAATCGCCATAATATTCATAATATTTCCTAAGAGAATTTATGATCAAATAATTTAATGGCAGCCAGATAGGCCCACGCCAATTTGAATTACCACCAAACATAGAACTGGAGCTTTCCCCGGGTTCGTATTGAATATTGTAATTATTGTCCTTGTATGCGAATGAGTAAGGATTGTCCTGGTGAATTTTTGATAATGACCGGATACCATAATCTGATAAGAACTCGGCCTCATCTAAAAGCCTTTTTAAAAGGTGTTCCATCCGGTCACCGATCATGATGGCAAATAAATAGTTGCCGTTATGATTCTTTTTATCAATATCCGAAATGATACGGGTTAGATCTGGCCGTGTAAGTTTTATCACTTCTAAGCGGGTATTAAATTGCCGCAGATCTTCAAATATGCTGCTATGCATTATTTCAGCGGCAAATAAAGGAATGATGCCAACCAGTGAACGGATCCTCAATCGCTGGCTGGTTCCATTTTCAAATTGAATGGCATCATAATAAAACGCATCTTGTTCATCCCAAAGAGAAATATCTTTTTTGCCGATATGATGCATTGCCCAACCGATATTTAAAAAATGACGGAAAAATTTCGCGGCCGACTCTTCGTAAGCCTTATTGTGTTGTGCCAACTCTAAAGACATACGCAGCATATTGAGTGCATACATTGCCATCCAACTGGTGGCATCGGCTTGCTGTAATTTTTTTATACCCGGAGGCATATGGTTTCTATCAAAGACGCCAATATTATCTAAACCGAGGAAGCCTCCTTCAAATATGTCTGTTCCATTTGCATCTTTTTGATTGACCCACCAGGTGAAATTCATAAGTAATTTCTGAAAAGCCCTTTCAAGAAAATCCCAATCAGGAATGCCTGTTTTTTTCTTATCAGCTTCATACACTTGCCAAACACTCCATGCATGTACGGGAGGGTTGACATCACTGAAATTCCATTCGTATGCAGGGATCTGCCCGTTGGGATGCATATAATATTCTCTCAGGACAACAAGTAACTGTTGCTTGGCAAAATCAGGATCAATATGAACAAAGGAGGTTGCATGAAAAGCAAGATCCCAGGCCGCAAACCAGGGGTACTCCCATTTATCAGGCATCGAAATGATGTTGCGGCAGGTAAGATGTTGCCAGTCATAGTTCCGCCGATACTTACGTTCGGGGTGCCTTTCGCCGGGCTCTCCAAAAAGCCATTTGAATACATCGAAATAATAAAATTGTTTGGTCCATAACAAGCCGCTTACTGAACTGCGGAGTAACGCCTTGTGTTCGGGGGATAATTTTTTAGGGGTAAGCTCATCATAATATTGATCAGTTTCTGATCTACGGGCAGTAAAAATTTTATCAAACTCATCCCATGGGTTTTCAACTTGGTTTTTGCTTAACCTGATCTTGAAAATTGCCGATGCTCCCGGTTTTATTTTTTCCTCAAACCAAACGGCAGCTTTAGTTCCTTGTTTTTTTGGATTGATCGTATCCTCACTATTTACGATATAATTATTGATCCCGTCTTTTACAAATGGAGAGTCGTTCGGCCGGTTATACATCCGTTCATTATTCGTTTCGTTCTCACAGAATAATTGTTCACCACTTTGGTGATAAAGAAAAAAAGTTCCATTGCGTGAAGAGTTTGTTTGCAGGCAATCAGCTGAAGCCGAAAAAATTTCAGGTCTTGTGAACCGGGGATTGTGATTCCAAAAATTACGAAACCAAAGATGGGGAAGTACATGAATGGTAGAAGGCTCGGGTCCCCGGTTATACACTGTAACCTTCATGAGAATATCGTTTATATCCTCTTTTGCATATTCAATGTAGCAATCAAAATAACGGCTATCCTTAAATATGGCGGTGTCCAGTAATTCATACTCCGGGCTTAAGCGGCCTTTTTTATTTTTCTCTACCAATTCCAAATATGGAAACTCCTGCTGAGGATATTTATATAAAAACTTGCAATAAGAATGTGTTGGCGATGAATCCAAATGAAAGTAAAGTTCTTTTACATCTTCGCCGTGGTTGCCTTCCCCATTGGTCAATCCAAAAAGCCTTTCTTTTAAAATGGAATCTTTTCCATTCCAAAATGCCGGAGCAAGACACAAGACCTGGTCGCTGTCACAAAAACCGGCGATCCCTTCCTCCCCCCAGCGATAGGCATAGCTTCGGGCCAGGTCATGATTAATGTAACTCCATACATTTCCTTCCTTACTATAATCTTCCCGAACCGTACCCCACTGCCGGTCAGATAAATAGGGCCCCCACTTTTTCCAACTCTTATTATTATTCGAACGGAACAGCCGTTCTTTTTCTTTTTCCAACTTCGTATGTTTAAAACAAGTAATCTGTTTGAATATGCAAATTTTTACTAAATATAATTCGACAGGCCGTTATAAGCCGCATATAATTTATACTAATATAATAATTGTAGATCTCGCCTTATACAATCTGGAGCTGAAAAGATAGATTATAGCGCATCGAGCGGGTAAATACAGAAAGTATTTAAGGTATAAAGAGTAGAAAAGAGTTTGGTCGCGATCAGTTTTTTTTATCAACCACTTCAGCCATTATCATTTCATCAAGCGTTCCTTTTCTTGTACCCGGGTCAACAAAATATTTTTTCAATCTTGTGATCTCGTAATCAGGCACAGAAAACGTTTTTCCTAATAGAAGCCCCAAAGAGTCAATTTCCGGCTGCTGAGATCTTTCATAGATCAGCCAGAAACTTTTTCCTGTTTGTTTTAATGAATCATTATATACCTGCCTGTTCGACGAAGAATAAAAATTATAGGTAGAACTGAAAGTGTTTTTCCAGAAATAGACGTCTTTTGGATCGGCAACACCTCTTGTTATATCCGCCAACGGTTTGCCACCCTGGTAAGTTAGTAGTTGCGGGTAAAAATTTGTATTTGCTAAAAAGAAAAATAAAGCAATTGCGGCAACCGAAACTGTAATTGATCTTTGTATGGTATTATACATCTTGCTTAAAAAGAAATAAAAAACAACGACGAGAAAAAAGATAAGGCCAATAAGCACTCCTGTGCTTTTAAGAGGAAAAGCCCATGTATTAACTAAGGCGGCCGT
>DATDCP010000128.1:0-14559 GCA_036524255.1 Chitinophagaceae bacterium | reverse complement strand
AGTGACACATCACTAACAGTAAAAATAAATGCTTGGTTTTTTTCTTTAAGCAAAGCAATTGATATTAATTTCTTTTCACGCAAAGAGCATTTACTATTCTTAAAAGATATTATTGCATGTAGAACCGAATCTGGAAATTTGAGAAATAGTATAAGTCGAATTTTTAAACAATCTCCGTAAAGAAACTGCGTACAAGTAGTGCAGCAGCGGGAACAATTTTACTTACCCCGCAAAGCATCTATTTACTTAAGCAAAATTCAAATAAATTGGGTATGTTTAGTGCGCCTTAAAACCTACTCATAGTTTGAAGAAAATTTATAGCTGAACTAACAAAATAAAATAATTATGAACAAGAAACATTTAGCAAGTTTGCTGTCGATCGGGGTCTTATTGTTCCTTTTCTCCTTGCCTGCTGTTAGTCAGAAGGCACTCGACGCTATCATCAAGAAGGGGGAGATCCGCATCGGCACGACAGGAAATCAGCCCCCGTACTCCATGAAGTCAAAGACTGGAGAGCTGATGGGATATGAAGTTGACCTCGCGAAAGCATTTGCTACAACTATGGGAGTGAAATTGAAACTGGTTGAAATGCCTTTTTCAGAATTGATAGCAGCGCTTAAGTCAGGCAAAATTGACGCGATCATGTCAGGAATGACCATCACGCCTGAGCGAAATCTGAGTGTGCTTTTTGCAGGTCCTTATATCATTTCGGGAAAATCAATGCTAACTAAATCAAATAAAGTTGCAGCTTTTAATGCAGATTCCGGCGCAAGCGGGAAAAAATATAAGATTGTCAGCCTGAAAGGATCAACGAGTGAGGAATTTGTAAAGACCGTTATGTCAAAACACGATAATATTACTGTTGATAATTACGATGATGCGGTTAACATGATCATCAATGATCAGGCTGATGCTATGGTGGCTGACAAACCCATCTGTGTAATTACAATAATGAAGCATCAAGGAAAGGATCTCGTGACTACGGAGCAGCCATTGACAATTGAGCCCATCGGTATGGCATTACCGCCAGGTGATCCGCAATTTCTGAACCTGGTGACGAACTATCTTTCAACCCTGCAAATAACCGGTATTCTTCCAGCGCTTGAGAAAAAATGGTTCAATGATGGTTCCTGGATGTTGAATGTAAAATAGTGAGTTCGTTGTTCACTTATTCATTGCACTTTAATCCGTGCCCCCTAGCGGTAACTTTATGGATAACCATTATTACGCCGTTGCTGGTATTCTCCTGAGTTCTCTTTGTTGACTTCATTTTTATTTATTTATGCTAAATATTTTTCGAAAAGTACCTGTTTATGTGAAAATCTATCACGATAAAATAGCAATCACGAATATCAATACTCAACAAACAATTTCTAAAACATCAACTATTAAATTTTCATCCAATCGTCTTTTGGTTGCAGAATTTAACGTAGCCGAAATGTTAATTCGGGAAATACTAAAGGAACTTGGACTTTCGGGGCGCACATTGAAGATTCTAATTTAACAAATGAAAGAATTTGAAGACGGTTTATCAGAAGCAGAAAAGAGAGTTCTTCGTGACCTCGCTGAACAAGCAGGTGGAGCAACAGTATATATCATAAATCGAGCAAATATTATGACTACTGAAGAAATTCAAGGCTTCTTAAACTTGAAATCATCAGATTTTCAAGGTCAAGATAATAAAGACATAAGCTGCTAACAGCGCCAAGCAAAAAACCGCACACAACAATAGTTTGGCCATATGTCGGCTTAAGGAATGCCTTATCGACTTCATATCGTTATTCAACGACAATTCCAACTGACGAGTCTTGGTATATCAGAATAGTAGAAAGCGCTGACATTATTCTCAAATACATATTACCACAACTTCATTCCTTTATAAAAGTCAAGGACCTTTGTACGAAGTACATAGTCATATTTCGCAATAATAAGATTGATAGTTGCACGATCAAGGGTATTCTTTACTAATAAATAATCATAAGAATTTCCAACACCGGAATTAAAACGGATCTCCGCTGCACGAAATGATTCAGTAAGTGCAGCAACCTGCTCAAGCAAGATTTTATGCCTGTCAAAAGCTGCTGTCATATTTATGTAAGCTTGCTCGATCGATCTTTGTAATTGTGTTATCGTGGTTTTTTCGGTCAGCTCATTATTTTTTAGATCGATCCTGGCCAACTTGATCCTGTTGCGTTGTTGAAATGAATTAAAGATCGGGATCTGTAGACCGAGCCTGATATTCGAATTGCGGTTATTATTCAACTGATCGAAATAACTTATTTTCTCATTTGAATAATGATCTTGTTTTTTAAAAACCGGTGATTGACCACCATTCACTATTACATAATCAGGTGACTGATCGTAGGTAGTATTTATAAAATTTTGAGTTGTTCCGGTATTGGAATAATTAGTTCCAAATCCTGCACTTAAACCAAGTAGTGGAAACAATCCTCCTTTTGCAACCTTCACCGCTTTTTCAGCGCTTTGCGTAGAATAATTCACAGATTTTATTTGTGCAAATTGCTCCAATGCTGTTTCGTATATCTTATCGGGGGTATCTGCATATTTATCAGAAAAAGATGTTACATCCAATCTTTCAACGGTCATATTTTTATCATATAGCACATTCATAAATTCACAAAGATTGATCTTAGCTGTTTCTACAGCGGTTTGTGCATTGATGATACTTACCTGGTCACCAGCGTATTGTCCTTTTACATCAGAAAGATCAGATGGTCGAATAGCCCCTTCTTTATTCAATGTTTCCAGGCGATCAAGTTGTTGCTTTGTCAACTCCATTTGGTTGCGGGTCTGTACAAGTTGATCTTCGTTATTTAAGACTTGCAAATAGGCAAGGATAATACTAAGTGTCAAATTATCTTTTCTTTGTTGCAAGGTCATTTTTGAAGCTTCATAGTTCAGCTTGTTTTGCTTCACAAGATTTTGCATTGAAAATCCATTAAAAACGGTAACTCCACTACCCAAACCAAAATCTGATGACTTATTGTTTTGATTAATATAAGTATTGGTGAAGGGGTCAATACTACGGCCTGCCCTGATCGCATAGCCGGCAGATCCATTCAGATCAGGAAGCCTGTTAAGCTTCGCCTGCTTCCAATTAATTTCATCTGCCTGTGCCTGCAGATCACTTTGCAACACATCAAGATTGTTGGCTATACCAGTTTCAATGCATTGCTGCAATGTCAATTTGCTTTGCTGTGCTGAGTTAAATAAAAAAGAAATAATTAGCAAATGACTTAAAAGTATTTTTTTCATTTCGTTTTATTTTTACCTCACCCTCTTATCCCTCTCCTAAAGGAGAGGGAGGTCAGGATTTTGTTTAATATTCAATATTTGTAACTAAGCATTTCAACTTTTGGTAATACTCAACAAGAATTGACTGCTCATCCTAAGTTTCCCCTTTAGGGGGACAGGGGGCTTATCATCCCATCAAGCAGGTTGACGATCCTTGAACCATAAGAAGCATTTTTCTCCGAATGAGTTACTTGTATAATAGCTACGCCTTCATTATTTAACTCTTTGAATAAATTCATTATTTCTTCGCCTTGTTTTGAATTCAGATTACCGGTTGGCTCATCTGCCAGTAATAGCTTCGGCTTAGCAATTAAAGCTCTTGCAATACCGACCAATTGCTGCTGTCCACCTGAAAGTTGTGTTGGAAAAAGATCTTTCTTTCCAACGATATTGAAACGATCAAGTATATCGGCCACCATTGCTTTTCTTTCTGATGTTTTTACATTCTGATAGATCAAAGGCGTTTCAATATTCTCATAAACTGTCAACTCATCAATTAAATGATAAGCCTGGAACACAAAACCGATGTATTGTTTATACAATGATGTTCGTTGCTTCTCTTTTAACTTATGCACCGATTCATGAAGAAAATTATATTCTCCTTCATTGAATTCATCAAGCATCCCTATTACATTCAGCAAAGTAGATTTTCCGGAGCCCGAAGGACCCATAATGGAAACAAATTCTCCTTCCTTTATATGAAGATTGACATCTCTCAATAAAAAGGTACGGTTATTACCTGTGTTCACCCATTTGTAAATTCCTTTTAGATCGATCATAGATTTATTTTTTTGCTTCGCTCCGCTCGCAATGACGAACGTAACATAATTTAATTTACTCTGTTCTTAAACTTTTTACCGGGTTTGCTATTGCTGCTTTCAGTGAAAGTCCACTTACGGCTATTAATGCTACCAGTCCGATCAATGCCACCGGCAGCAGGTACATCCACCAGTTTACCTGGAAACGATACGAAAATCCTTTCAACCAATAGTTGATGAGCCAATGCGAAAAAGGTACAGCCAGTATAAACGCAGCAAGGATATATTTGAAGTACTGTCCTGTGATCAGGATAAAAATGCGTGCAATCCCAGCTCCCAACACTTTTCGTACAGCTATTTCTTTTTGTTTTTGAGAAGCCGTGAACGACACCAATCCAAACAATCCAAGGCAGGCAATAAATACACCGAGTATAGCAAAGGCCGAAAACATGCGGCCGAATGCCAGTTCGTTATTGTATTGCTCGTTGAAAAAACTATCTAAGAAAAAAGTATCGAATGGATCGTTGGGATAGGTTTTATTCCATACTTGCCGCAAACGTTCAATTGTTCCCTGCATGCCTGCTGGATCAATCTTGACAGAGAAAAAACCAAACTCATAGTTGTGACCATAAGTTAGCAGCAAGGGGCTTACTGCATTTTGCAGGCCGCGATAATGAACATCCCTGGCTACACCAATGATTTCCTTTTCTTCCTTCCCCTTTATCTTGATCCGCTTATTCACCGCATCCACAGCATTTGCAAAACCCAATGTGGTGACAGCTTTTTCATTGATAAGTACAGAAGTTTCTTCCGGCCGTTGCTCAGAAAAATTTCTTCCTGCTACGATTCCTGCTCCCAACACAGGCAGATAACCTTCATCCACTGAAGCAAGATCATAGGAAATATTTTTGCCCGTTTCTACTCCCGCCTGCCTTACATCTTCGAGGTGGTTCAGGAACTCTTTTCCAGGCAGGCATCCCGAAGAAGCCACAACTCTTACCGCCGGATCTTTCAATGCTTCGTTCCGAAAGGTTTTAAAAAAATCTATTCGCTTAGGGCTTCCGATCTTGGATCGCGGTGAATGTATTACCAGTACGGCCTCGTTATCCATTCCCAAAGGCTGTTTCTTCATGTAGTTGACCTGGTAATAAATGGCGCCGGTTCCGCAAAGCAATAAAATGGCAGTAAAAAATTGTAGTGTAATTAATGACTTGCGGAACAATCCGCTTGCCGGAGACACTGCATATAATTTTCCTTTCAGCACTTTCACCGGGCGAAATGATGACAATACGAAAGCAGGATAAATACTCGATAGTAAACTACCCAGCAATACTACTCCTGTAAAAAAGCCCCATAGTTTTATATTCTGTAACGAGAAAAGCGGTGCATGAACACCAATTATATTTTGAAATGGTCTGATAAAAGACAATACCAGCAATACAGAAATAACAGCAGCTATAATACTATATAAAAACCCCTCGGTAACAAATTGTGCAATCAATTGCTTTTGGTCTGCACCGATAGCTTTTCTCACACCCACTTCCCTTGCCCTGTCCATAGCACGGGCGGTACTGAGGTTAATGAAATTTACCCATGCAATAACTAAAATAAGTAGTGCAGCTACAGCAAGAGCATAAACAAAAATGCGGTTACCGTTGGGTCGCAGTTCATCAGCGATGCTCGATGTAAGATGAATAGATCGTACAGGTTGCAGATCGAAACGATAAGTTATATTTTGCTTTTGCGCATCGGGTATTTTATTAAGGAGTACCTGGTTTACAGACTTGCTTACTTTGTCAAGGTCAGCACCTTCCTGCAACCGGATATAATTATAATCGAAATTACCCGACGGTGGCATAGCATTCTCCATGATGGGGCCGATAAGGCTGGTTAATGTTGAATATGATACTACAAAATCTGCCGCCAGGTGTGAATTACGTGGCAGATCATTATAGATACCCTGCAACATAAAAGATACACCTTCGTTCAACCAGATGGTTTTACCTATTGGTGTTTTGTCACCACTCCAATCGTTACCAAAAAAACGACGGGCAGCTGATAAAGACATGATAGCATGATTGGGTTGCGAAAGCAGATCGAGATTTCCCTTTTCGACAAAACTTAGTCCAAAGAGTTTGTAAAAGTCTGCATCAGCCCAATATGTTTTCTGATTGTTGAATTTGGTATAAGCTGGTTTATAATGGAGCAGGCATTCTTCTGCCAATATGCGTACGGCGTTTTCTACTTCCGGTATTTCTGATTTAAGAACTGGTGATACGGCAGCATAGGTCCTGGCGCTATACATTCCTGTTTGATTGTTTTCTTCCTGGCGCACCGTAACACGATAAATTCTGTCGGCATTGGGTAAAAAAGAGTCATAGCTCAGTTCATATCGAACAAAATACACGATGAGCAGGAATGCTGCCAGGCCAATAGCCAGGCCCGACAGGTTGATCAGCGCTGATGCCCTGTTCTTCCTGAGATTCCGCCATGCAATTTTGAAATAGTTTTTTACCACAACAATTCTTTTATTCTGTTCGCAAACTTTTTACCGGGTTGGCAATGGCTGCCGCTGCTGTTTTAATTATTACCGTTGATAATGCAATAAAAAATATGATACAAAACAAGATCATCAACAATTTAAAATTAACTCCATCATTAAATGCGAATACATTTATAACTGAACTACTTACTATATATCCCAATGGAATGCATATGGCTCCCGATATAATTATTAATTTCAAAAACCCAACAGACAGCTCTTTTATTATTGTGGATACAGAAGCTCCCATCACCTTTCGAATGCCGATCTCTTTTAAACGTTTCTCCGTATTATATGTTACCATTCCAATTAACCCCATAATAGAAATAATAAAAACAACAAAAGAGATCATACCCATGAACTTCATATCGGCGCCTGGATAGTACCGGTTATATAATTCCTTTTCATAATCTGAAAATGAAAATTCATCATAAGGATAATATTTTTTCCAAATTAATTGCATATCTGCTTTAAAGTCTTTTGCCGGCAGATCATTCTTTGTTTTAATATTCAATACATGAAACTGAGCAGGATCATACTGCATCACCAGGGGTTGTGTTGCAAACTGGTAAATAGAATAACAGAAATTTTTAACTACCCCCTGTATGATCACCATTTTATCATTGTTCAAATAAATTGATTTGCCTATTGCCTCTTGTGGTGTACCTAACCCCATCATAGAAAGAGTTAGTTCATTTACCACGACAAAATTTGATGCAGAGTCGCTTATGCTTTCGGGTAAGTTCTTGCCAGCAACAAAGTCCAAATTCATATTCGTAATAAAATCCGCATTGGCCGCATAATAATTAGCACTACTGTTCTCTCCTATGTTGTCTTTTTTAATAAAGCAGGTTGCAGATGTGCCGCCAAAAGGAGTTGAAACAAGACCGATACGCTCCACATTTTTATTTATAGCAATATCATTCTTTAACAGCTTGTAATTTCCGGCAATAGAAATATTATAAATATTTTTTCGATTAAAATTTTCATTGTCAGTAGCCATATATTCAAACTGGCTGAACATACTGCCGATCAAAAAAACAAAACAGCAGGTAGCCACCAGCTGGATTACTACCAGGCTTTTTCTGAATCCCATTTTACCAAAGGAAACAGGACTGATAGCGCCTTTTAAAACTTTTACGGGTTGAAACCCTGATAATATTCTAGCTGGGAAAACCCCTGCAATTATGCCTATAAAAATTGTAAATAATATGAACACTAACCATAAAACAATATTATTATCCACTTCCCATGCTATCCAGTGCAGGTGGATGAACTGCTTCATCAGGTTCAGAATAACATACCCTACTATCAACGCCAGGAATGAAATAAGAACAGCCTCACAAACAAACTGGCTTATTAACTGGTAACGCCGTGCACCTGTCACTTTACGAATACCTACTTCTTTGGCACGGCTTAAAGAACGGGCAAGTGTAAGATTGATATAATTAAAGGCCGCCAACAGAATAATAGCTAAAGCCATTCCCAAATTCACTGCTATATCGCTATAGGATTCTACATATGAATTATTCTGCAGTTTTTCATAGGCAGGTGAAATATCAGTAACAAGTTGTTTACGAAAATGAAATGCATCTTTTGATTGTGTAAATTCTTTATTCGTATTAGTCGCGATCATCGACAATGCTGCATCCAGATCTTTTTTGTTACTATTTTGTTTGATCAATACATAAGTAAAAGCTGAGAGATCTTTTTTTTGATTGTCTTTTGAAAACTGTTTAAAGGTTTTCATAGAAACCATAGCATCACTGCGAAAATGTGTGCCCCGCTTGTAAGGTTTTAAAACACCGGTAACAGTAAACACTCCGTAGTCATGATGTGTAAGCGTTTTGCCAACGGGATCTTCTGTACCAAAAAAAGTTTCTGCCATTCCGTGAGTAATAACCAATGTATTGGGCAGTTCAGGCAAAGTACCTTTCTCAAGCGGAAAAGAAAATATTTCAAAGAAAGAAGGTTCTACATAAATTGGATTAACATTAATCTTTTTAATGTTACTTGTAAGTTCCCAGGTAGATCCTCTTATAACTGGTGTAGCATTTTCAACAACGGGGTAATTTGTTTTTAAATTATCGGCCAATGCAAAAGGAGATGTTGCATATTTCGTCGTAGACGAATTGGCTTCTTTTACATCTGTAATTATTCGGTAAGTCCTGCCAGGACTGGGATGAAAGTTATCTGCCTCAAAAACGACCACCACCTGTGTCAGGCATAATAAAGAAAAAGGGATCGCAATTCCAAGGCCGGCAATATTGATAAAAGAAAACAGCTTGTGCTTCATCAGATTTCTCCAGCCTATTTTGAAATAATTTCTAAGCATATTTTATAATTCTTTCCTGATTATCCAACACTTATGCCAATGGCAAAAGCCGCTGCTACACAAGGTTTCGTATTTCTTATTATATCATAGGTGTACGAAAACGAACACCAGGTGTGCATATTCGTACGGCTTTTATTCCGTTCTTAATGATTTAATCGGATTCGATAAAGCGGCTTTAATAGCCTGGAAGCTTACCGTTAATAAGGTAATGAGGAGAGCAGCAATGCCCGCCATTACAAATACCTGCCATTTTATTTCGATCCTGTAATCATAATTGCTAAGCCAGTTATGTAAATAATACCATGCAATAGGCGCCGCTATAAAACAGGAAAGAAGAACCAAAACAAAAAATTCTGTTGAAAGCATACGCCATAGAGTAACCACGCCTGCACCAAGCACTTTTCTAATACCAATTTCTTTTGTTCTTTGTTCAGCAACAAAACTTGCCATTCCAAATAAGCCAAGGCATGAAATAAATATTGCTAAAACAGCAAAATAAGAAGCGAGTTTTCCAATTCGTTCTTCTGCCCTGAACTTGTTTCCAAATTCTTCATCAATGAATTTGTAATCAAACGGAACCTGCGGCGTATACTTTTTCCAAATTTTCTCAATACTACTTAATGACTGCTTTACATTTTGTGCGGGGTTTAACCTAAGTATCAGGTTATACATGTTTTCATATTTGCCAATGTGATATAAAGTGGGCCGAACAGGGTAAAATGGCGATTCCTGCATAATGTCATTAACGATTCCAATGATAGTAAAAGGTTCTTTATCCCACTTCAATACTTTACCAACTGGATCATCAAATCCCAAAAAACGGGCGGCAGATTCATTAATGATAAATGCTGCAGAGTCAGTTGCGAAATCTTTAGAGAAATCACGACCATTCTTAATTTTCCAGTTGACTGTTTTACCAAATTCATACGATACCCTATTATTAGGAAAATCAACAGCCATGTTAGGATCCTTCCCCTCCCAGTCAAAACCACCATTCGTATTCCATACCTGTGTCAAAGGACTGTTGGATGCTCCCATTTCTTCAATAGCACCTGATTTTTTTAATTCATCTCTTATAGCTTCATAATGATCTCTTATTTCCTTCTCCATTCCCATATTGATCAAACCATGACGGGTATACCCTATTGGCCGGTCTTTTGCATGTTGTATCTGTTGGTAAACGATAATAGTTCCAATTATCAGCATTACGGAAACGGTAAACTGTGTTACTACTAAAACCTTGCGGGGAATTGAAGCAAACTTGCCAACCCGAAAAGTCCCTTTCAATACTTTCAATGGTTGAAACGAAGAAAGATAAAATGCAGGATAACTGCCGGAAAGTAATCCTGTTATTAAAATAAATGCAAGACTAAAAAACCAAAACAGCGGATTTTGCCAGGGGATCTCGATCTTTTTACCAGCTACTTCATTAAATAAGGGAAGTAACAGGACTACTAAGATCATACAAAAAACAAAGGCCAACAGTACTATCAAATAAGATTCTGCAAAGAATTGCCTGATCAATTGCCAGCGCATTGAGCCGATCGTTTTACGAATGCCTACTTCCTTGGCTCTTTTTTCACTCCGTGCAGTAGTAAGATTCATAAAATTGATACATGCCAGCATTAATACAAAAATTCCAATGATGCCAAACAACCATACATATTGAATGTTACCACCTATGTTCTTACCGTTTTTAAATTCGTTATAAAGATTCCATTTACTCATAGGTTGCAGGAAAACAGCCCATTCATATTTCGCTTCATCCTTACTCACATTGTTCAGCTTTACATTTTTAATTTTTGCAGAAACTTTTTCCATTTCTGTATTATCTGCGATCTGTGCAAATGTTTGAGAGAAATTACTGCCCCAGGGTTCATCCATTTTTTTGCTCCATGGATTTTGAATTACCCAAAGGTCCCATGGCATCATAATTTTTATTTCCCTGAAAGAAGTATTGTCAGGTAAGTCTTCATAAACACCGGTGACTTTTACATCAAATTGCCTGTCTAGTTTTATTGTTTTATTGATCGGATCATCCTTACCGAAGATGGATTCGGCAGCCGATGCTGAAAGCAAAATTGAATAAGGATCTTTTAATCCTGCTCTTGTTCCTTTTCGCATTTTAAGCGTAAGCATTTCAGGCGCATCGGGTTCAAAAAATATCCCGACTTTAGTGATGTTTTTATCTCCAACTGTAAGCAAATGACCACCTGTCCATGATGATTGCACCACGTATTTAAAATTGCTTCCATATTTAGCACGTATTTCAGGTCCCATCAACGCAGGATTGGCAACTTGTGTTTCTATTTTTCCATTAAAGTTTGCATGTTGCATTACCTGTGCAATACGGTCGTAATTTTTATGGTATTTATCAAAACTAAGTTCATCATATACCCACAGACCGATCATCATCGCCACTGCCATGCCAACAGCAAGTCCACCGATATTGATCGCACTATAACCCTTGCTCTTTACTAAATTTCGCCAGGCGATCTTAAAATAGTTCTTTATCATACTAAAATTTTTATTCTGTTCTTAAATTTTTAACAGGATTGGTCAATGCAGCCCTCACCGCCTGGTAGCTCACCGTTATTAAAGCAATTATAATTGCTGAAGCACCAGCTAAACCAAATACCCACCATTCAATATTAATATGATAGGCATATTCCTGTAACCATTTATTGGTTGCCCACCATGCAATAGGAAAAGCAATTCCATTTGCAATTAAAACGAGTTTTAAAAAATCTTTTGATAATAATGAAGCAAGGTTGATGACTGTGGCTCCAAGAACCTTCCTTACTCCAATTTCTTTTACTCTTTGTTCTGCAGAATAGGTTGCCAGGCCAAACAAACCCAAACAAGCAATGAAAATAGTTGCCAATGCCACCCAAATTAAAATTGTTTGCCGACGTTCGTCTTCAACATAAAACCGCGCCAATTGCTCGTCTAAAAAGTGGTATTCAAAAGGATCCCTCTCATCATTATTTATCATTATAGTTTTTAATTTATCTAATGTTCCCTGCACATCATGTGCTTCTATTCTTGCAGAATAATAATCAATAACATGAATTGGGTTATTATTATAAGCAAGAACCAATGGCTCTATCTTATCAAGCAATGATTGAAAATGAAAATCTTTTACAATACCAATTACTCTTGGCTTAAATGGAATATTCTCGCTGTTAATTGGTACAAACGCTCCTCCACGAGATGCAGCAGGTATTTCAACGATTTGTCCGGATGCATCCGTGATGCCCAGCATTCTTGCTGCAGTTTCATTTATTATAATGCTGGCCGAATCATTGGGGGTATCAAAATTTCTACCTTTTAAAAGTTCTACTTCAAATGTCTTCATAAAATTCTTGTCCGCACCAAACATATAAGCAACTTTAGTCTCGTCGACACTCCCGATATTTTTTATTTTAATGGTACGGTATGTTTTCCATTCACCCGGTACTCTTGACGTCACCGAAACATTCTTTACGGAAGGTATTTTAGCCATTTCATTTTTTACAGCTTCAAAATTTGACCTTGCTTTATTTGTATTGACATCAATGATCACCAAAAGGTCTTTATTGAATCCTAAATTAGTATTATTCAAATAACGAACCTGTAAAAAGAGAACGATGGTTCCAATGATCATGATAACTGAAATAGTGAATTGAAAAACAACCAATGCCTTTCTTAATGAAAGATCAGTCCTGTTCTTAAGTTTGAAGCCTTTTAATAATAAAACAGGTTTAAACCGTGAAAGCAACAATGCCGGGTAACTGCCGGATAAAAGTCCAATAATGATTACAAATGCAATCGCATAGATCCAAATACGATGATCACTTTGGAAACTAAGGGAAAGTTGTTTATTGACAAATTGATTGAATGCAGGAAGCAATAAGTTTACAATACCCAAAGCAAGGAGGAAAGAAATAAAGGTTACCAAGAGGGATTCAAATAAGAATTGTTTTATCAAATGACTTTGAAAAGCTCCAACTGATTTACGAACGCCAATTTCCTTTAATCGGGCAGATGCTCTCGCGGTTGTAAGATTCATATAATTGATACCAGCGATCAATAAAACAAAAAGAGCAATGAAAGAAAATATTTTAATATAGTAACTACTTCCCTGTGCTATCGCATCAACGTTTGAATTTCTTGCACCATCAACAATACCATTTGAATTCAGGTGAATGTTTTTCAGTCCCTGGAGACTATATGAAAAACTTGTACCGGCAGGAGCCTGGAAATTATCATGAACCAGCTTTGTCATTTTTTCTGAAACAGCCTTCGCTTTTGCACCTGGTCTCAATAAGGCATATACTGAAAAATTTATGGATAACCAATCTTGTGCAAGCATGTTCTTGTAATTCGAATCAGCATAAAAAGTCGCTTCAGAAAGTACTGAGCTAAAATCAAAGCTTGAATTGCGAGGATGATCTTTTACAACACCAGTTACTTTTAAAGGTGTTGAGTCTATGAAACTGAACTCTAAAGTCCTACCCAACACATCTGTTCTCTTGAACAGTCTCATTGCCATGTCTTCGTTAATAATTATTGAGTTCGGCTCCTGCAAAGCAGTTTTCGCATCACCGGCGACGAATGGGAAATCAAAAATTCTTAAAAAATTCTCGTCCGCAACAGTAACTGTTTCCTGGAAAAAATTTGTGGGATTTTCAGTCGCCAATATGTTAGCCCTGCCGGTTCGTTGAATATGAGTTGTGTTTTCAACCTCGGCAATTGTTCTTTTCGATTCCTCCGCAAGTTTATAACCCGCACCAGCTATGGTAGTTGCTTCTCCATTGACAGTTTTGTGTTCTATTACACGATAGATCCTGTCAGCTTTGCTGTGTTGCTCATCAAAAGTAAGTTCATCAAAAAGATATAGGCCGATCAGTAAAAAACAACTGATGCCAAATGTTAAGCCGGCTACATTAAGCGTCGTGTAAAGCTTATTTTTCCAAAGACTACGCCAGGCGATCTTGAAATAGTTTTTTATCATGGCTATAAATTTTATTCAGTTCGCAATGATTTCACAGGGTTTGACATGGCCGCTTTTATAGTTTGAGAACAGATCGTTATCAACCCCATAAATCCTATGATCCCTATTGCCAACAAGATCAATAACCATGTATTTGAGATCCGGTAAGCAAAATTTTGAAGAAAGAAATTACCCAAAATATATCCCAACGGAACCCCGATCAAAACACTGATTGCAATAAGTATCACAAAGGATCTGCTCAATAAAACAGTTACATCTTTTACTGAAGCGCCCAACACTTTTCTTACACCCACCTCTTTTATCTTTAGTTGTGTGTTATACATCACCATACCCAGCATTCCCAGCGAAGCGAGTGTAATAGCAAGAAAAGAAATATATCCAATGATCTTTATTATATCTTTTAATCCTAATTCTACGTAGGTATTATCGATGTCTTTCTCCATTGTTATTAACTTTATTGGACGTACGACATCGTATTTTTTCCAAATAGATGCAATGGCTGGAGGTACAGTAGTCATTGCCGCAGGATCAATAGCAATACTCAGAAGGGCAAAATCCTGGGGACGATAACGAAAAGCCACTGGCCCGATAGCATATTCCATTGTGCGGAAAT
>DATDCP010000127.1:0-7490 GCA_036524255.1 Chitinophagaceae bacterium | reverse complement strand
GATTAAGGTTGTGTTGATTGCTTTGCATAATAGCAGCACATTCATCCTTTGCAATTTTATAGTACACCAGGTGATTGCTTCCTCTTTGCATTTGTTTGTTTCTTCTCAATGAATATCCGGCACGATATAAAGCAATCCTTGCCCGTAATCCCCGCACAGCTCCCTGGGTGATTCTTTCGTCGGTAGCAACCTGTGTCCTCCACGGAACAAGGTTTGCTGCAATTCCGAGATCTTCGAGCAAATGATCATAAACAGTATCTCTATCCATTTTGGCTTTAAAAAGATCTGTTTCGACTGAAGACGGAAGAAATTGTGCAGGCACATCACCCCAGTTGCGAATAAGTTCCAGGTAAAACAAAGCTCTTAATGTCAGCGCTTCACCATGCATTCTTTTTAGTTCGGTTGAATTGCTGTATCCTTCCATCTTAGGAATATTATAAACACAGATATTCGCTTTTTCAATTCCTGAATACAATTGATTAAATGGCCCGGCCAACTGAGAGTTATTTGCATTGAGATTGAAATGCGCAATATCCCGGCGTTCACCATCAGGGTAAGGCGTTCCTCCCTGGCCCATCATCAGATCATTGTCATAAGGATAATACATACTTATACGGATACCATAACCCTGGTCTCCTGTTAATGATGCATACACGCCTAACAAAGCTGATCTTGCATTGGTAACACTACCGAAAACATAATCTGTTCCGAAAGACGATATGGGTTCAACCTCAAGATATTTTTTGCATGAGTAAGATCCTAATGCAAGTATTGTGAGAACCGCAGGGATGATCAACATTTTTTTATAAACCAATATTTTCATATTACTAGAATTTTGGGATAATTAGAAAGTGACATTTACACCAGCGATATATGTTGTGCTTCTCGGATATGCTGAATAATCAACACCTGGAGTAAGAGGAGTCCCTCTCCTTGTACTTACTTCAGGATCATAACCGCTATAATTTGTGAAGACCGCAAGATTATTGCCGGTCACATATAACCTTAGCTTTTGTATTTTAATTTTTTCAAGCATTGATTTTGGAAAATTATAACCTAGTGAAACGTTATTTATTCTTATGAATGACGCGTCTTCAACTGCCCATGAATGCAACATAAAAGAATTGGCGGCTGTACTAGGACTCCAGATCGTTGCGTTGGTATTTATTTTCGCTAACTCTGTAGGATCTGTTACCACCTGTCCCTGGTCATTTACATTGCGCCAGCGATCATTCATAACTGCAAGCATGTTTGAATTAGGTGTATATGCATTTGTAAATTCCAACCTGTTTGCATTAACCACATCATTACCACCCTGGAAATTCACGAATATGCTTAGATCAAAATTCTTATAAGTGAACTGTTGATTTAATCCCCCAAAAAAATCAGGTTGCGCTACCCCAATGATCGTTCTGTCTGCATCATCAATGGTTCCATTACCATCCATATCTTTAAATTTCAATCTTCCGGGATATGGAGCTAAAGATGTAACGCTAAGATTGTTTGGCTGTCCTGCTTTTAATGTATACGTTCCATTTGAAGAGTTATAATCAAAATCTTCAATTTTATAATAACCATCTGTAGTGAATCCGCGAATTGAACCAACAGGTTCACCAACTTTTACAATAAAATCAGCAGGTGTACTTCCTACGCCCCATCCTGATGCCTGTAGGTAAAAATCCTGGTAGGTGCTTAGCGCCGTTATTTCATTTTTATTAAAAGAAATATTGAAATTAGTGGTCCAAGTAAAATCCTTTTTGGCGATAGGAGTTGCAGCGATCTGAATTTCAATCCCCCTGTTTTCAGTTGAGCCTACATTTTGGATCTGCGTAGTATAACCTGACGAAGTAGGTACCGGTACATTAATGAGCAAGTCCTCGGTTGTGTTCTTATAGACATCTGCCGTCAACTGAATTTTATTTTTCAAAAAAGAAATATCAAGACCGATGTTGCGGGATTTTGTTTTTTCCCAAACGATATTTTGATTCGAAAGTGCATCAGGAATAAAAGCCGTATTTAACTGATCGTTCAGCCAATATTGACTATTTGTAACAAATTGGGTTAAATAAAGGAAGTCGCCGATCCTGTTGTTACCCGCTTCGCCATAGCTAACTCTGAATTTGAGATCACTAATAACATTACTACTGTTTGCCATGAAATTTTCTTTAGAAACTCTCCATGCGGCAGCCACAGATGGAAAGTAATCCCATTTATTCCCTTCGGCAAATTTGGACGAGCCGTCAGCTCTTGTTGTCAGGGTCAATAGATACTTACCATCATAATCATAATTTATTCTTCCAAAGAATGAAACTATCCTGTTTGTATATTCAAAAGAGGGAGGACTTGATGGATTCAAGTACATTGTTCCAAGATTCATATTTCCCAATGCTTTTCTCGGGGGAATACCTGCGGGAAAATATCTTGCGAACATATTTTCACCTCTTGTTCGATTTTGATAGATCTCGTGACCAACCAAAGCCACTATTCTGTTTTTCTTATTGAAATCGCCGCTGAGTGTAGCGTTTGAAAAAGTAAGAACATTTGAATTATTGATCGTTACACGGTTTGATGTGCTGATTCCCGCCATTGGCAATCCGTTTCCATTTTGTTTTGAATTGCCGGTTATTGAATCATCCACAGCTTCTCTACGCATATTGGTAAAATCAAATCCGGCTGTTGATTTAAAGCTCAGATAAGAAGTAAACTTAAGTTCAACATCAGCCGCTAAGTTCAATACATCTGTAAGGTTCCTTCTGTATTCAGCATCGTTATAAAGAATAGGATTAACAAGCTGAAGACTGTTTGCATTTGTAGCATCGGCATAATCATCATCATAATAATAAAGATCCTGCCCACCCATAAGGAACGGACGATACTTTATTGCGTGTCGCAGTCTATTAGTTGATGACGAACCGGGATTAGATGTTCCGGCTCCATGCACAGTAGTGTAATTATATCTTGTATTGAAACCGATCTTAACCATCTCGTTTAACTTATGATCAAGTTTCAGGTTAACGAGTTTCCTGTCAAAATCTGAACCGAGCAATATACCGTCCTGCGCATTATATGTCAGGCTGAGGTTGTATGTTGTCATTGCATTCCCTCCAGTCAAAGCAACATTATGTGTTTGCTGAAATGCATTTCTGCCAAACATTTGATCCTGCCAGTCAACGAAAGGAACCGATTTATACAGATCAAGATCCTGGTATATCCCATAAGTATTTTGGAAGCTGTTCATATCTGCGGTACTAGCCCTGCTTCTTTCATACTGGTACATGACGAAATCATAGGGATTCATTACATCCAGCTTATTGGCCAGCTGACTAACACCTACCATTCCATTATAGCTTAATGTAGCTTTTTGATTTCTTCCGTTTTTAGTAGTGATAATTATAACACCGTTAGCACCTCTTGCTCCATAGATAGCAGTTGCAGATGCATCTTTTAATACATCAACAGATGCAATATCCTGCGGTGATATGACATTTAATGCATCTTCAACCTGGATACCATCGATAATATATAATGGTGAGTTATCCTGAGTAATAGATCCTCCACCGCGAACTCTTATTACTGCTGCTGCATCAGGAGAACCTTCGGTTCCCGTTACTTGTACGCCGGCTAATCGTCCAGCTAAAGCCTGGGCGGCCGAATTCACAGGTATATCTTTCAGATCCCTGGCCCCAACTGATGAAACTGAAGAAAGCAGATCTCTCCGCCTCATTGTTTGATACCCTACCACAACAACGTCATCAAGGGAAGTAACGCTTTTCACCATTGTAATTGTTAATATAATCTTACCGTCAGCATCGATGCTCGCAGGTTTATAACCTGATGAACTTAGGTTTAAGGTTATACTTCCTGTACCAGGTATTGATATTGAAAAATTTCCATCCTTGTCAGTTTGCACACCCGTTTTTGAGCCCTTCGGAATAACACTTACCCCTTGGATCGGTGCATCAGTTTCATCAGTTACCCGTCCCCTGATCACTCTATCCTGGGCAAATGTTGTTATCGAAAAAGATAGAAAGAAAAAGAATAGAAGATGCTTCATATGGCTCATTTTGGTTTTTTGAAATAAAAATAATCTTGATGTTCGTCAAATCGTGAGAAACCATCCTGTACTGTCTGGAATTAAAGCTCAATGCTAATTAGTATTTATCATATTTAACTCAATGAGTTAGGTGTTTATTTACGCAAACGTTCCCGATAATGATAGAGAAAAGTATGAATTTGTCTTTCTCCAATAAAAGAGCAGAAAAAATTAATGAATGCTGCAGGCAATAGTATTCTTTTTTTCGCTCATTCCTATTAATCGTAATAAGATCAAATGCAGATGCCACTCGACTGAAAAACGTATCTTTAAAAAGTAATTTTGCCGCCTGCATATGAAATTTGAAGCTGTAACTATTAAGGATATTGCCCGGGCACTTGGCATTTCCACCTCTACTGTTTCCCGTGCCTTAAGGGATAGCTATGAAATAAGCCCGGAAACAAAACAATTAGTGCTTGATTGCGCTGAAAAATTGAATTACCGGCCAAATCCTATCGCATTAAGTTTAAAAGAAAGAAGAAGCCGCTCGATCGGGGTAGTTGTTTGTGAAATAGCCAATAATTTTTTCTCGCAGGTAATTAACGGAATTGAGTCCATTGCTTACGACAAGGGTTATAATGTTATTATCTCCCAAAGCCGGGAATCTTATGACCGGGAAGTGATAGATCTGCAATACCTGGCATCACGTTCGGTTGATGGCTTGTTAATTTCTCTTTCCACGGAAACAAATGACCTTAGTCATCTGAAAGCTTTACATGCAAAAGGATTCCCAATTGTTTTATTTGACCGGATAACCGAAGAGATCAATACACATAAAGTGATCGTGGATAATTTCAAAGGAGGTTATGAGGCTACTGAACATTTGATAAAGAACGGGCATAAACAAATTGCAGTATTAACTAATTCCGAATTTTTATCGATCACTCATGAGCGTGTTGCTGGTTATAAAGAAGCTTTGATCGCAAATGGGCAAAAAGTAAACGAAAATTATATCCAGCATTGTTTTTATGGGGGAATGATATTTGAAGAAATTGAAGACGCAGTTAATAAATTATTTACACAAAGAAATAAACCTGATGCAATTTTTGCCACCAGTGACAAACTCACAACAGGATGTTTGAAAACATTAAAAAGAAGAGGACTAAAAGTACCAGATGATGTTTCAGTGGTTGGTTTTTCAAATACAGATATTGCTGAACTTATTGATCCGCCACTTACGGTAGTAAGACAACCGGCATTTGAAATGGGAAAAGATGCTACCGAATTATTGTTGCAGCTTATCGAGAGCAAAAGACCAATAAAAGAATTTGAAAAAAGAATTTTAACTCCTGAATTACAGATCAGAGAATCTTCTGTAAAAAAAATGGTTATTGCAGATTGAGAAATTAATCTTCATGTAAAACCAGCTCTCCTTCCAAAATAATTTTTTGTGGCAAGTTTGTTGAACTATTTTCTTTTCTATTGATCAATTGCAGTAAGATATCGGTTGCTTTTTCCGCCTGCTCAAAAGGAAACTGTTCTACTGATACAATTGGGGGATCATCCAAATAATGTATGATCGGCAAGTTTGCATAGCTGCCAAAGAAAATATCTTTATTGACCTTAAGACCTTCTTTTCTTGCATATCTTATTGCATCAAGTGCCACATAATCATTAAAAGCAATAACAGCTCCCGGTATTTTTTTTAAAGCTAATAATTTGCCAATAGCCTTTTCATTGCCAATTGTTGTAAGATCAGTTTGCACAATTAATTCTTTCTCTTCTTTCAATTTATTTTTCACTAATCCATCCCTGTATCCATCGGCTCTTTCCTGGGTCATTGAAATGGCGCCCGGGCCATTTATAAACCCAATTCTTTTTATTCCTTTTTTTACAAACAGATCCACCATTGCAACAGTGCTTTTCTTTAAACTACACGTAACAGAGATGGCACCGGGCATTTCCGGTGCACGGTCAAAAAAAACAACGGGTATGTTGAATTTTTCCAGGTCCTGGAAGTGCTTATAATCCCCGGAGTTTTTTGAAACGGAAACAATGATACCATCCACCCTGTTGCGCCGCATTGTTTCTACTATTTGTTTTTCTCTTTTTGGATCATCATGACTTTGGCTGATGAGCACATTATAATTGTTCTCGATCGCCATTTTCTCAATACCATTTATTGCTATTGAGAAATATTGCTCCTGCAGATTAGGAAGGATAACGCCAAGTGTAAAAGTTTTTCCCTGTTTAAAAAAAATAGCTGCCTGGTTGGGTTCATAATTGATCTCTTTAGCCACCTGCTGTATCTGCATCCTTGTTCTCAAACCAATGCTTGGATGATCATGCAATGCTCTTGAAACAGTTGAAACAGAGACATTCAACCTCTTTGCAATTTCTTTTATTGTAGGTACTTTTTTCACTATGCTCATATAGCAGCTATGGATATTAAAGATAATGGTTCGTGCAAACTGTGTATATAATTAGTTTTGAAAACGCTGCGTTTTTTCAGTAACTTTCACTACCTAAAACTAAAACTACCAACTATGCGCAAAGTTTCTGACATTCTTGGCCGAAAAGGGGCGTCAGCCGTTGCGGTGGCCCCGGACACTAAAGTGATCGAGGCACTGAATATTATGGCTGAAAAAAACATCGGGTCCGTGCTTGTAATGGATGGCGGTGAATACCTTGGGATAATTACAGAAAGAGATTATTCAAGGAAAATTGCCCTTAGGCACAAAAGTTCTGTTGACACCAGGGTTTCCGAGATCATGACAACAAATTTACCGTCCGTAAACCCCAGCGACAGTGTGGAATACTGTATGCAGCTTATGTCTGATAAAAACATTCGTTACCTGCCGGTTTTTGAAAAGAATCTTTTAGCAGGTATAGTCAGTATGAGTGATGTGGTAAAAGAAACCATTTTACAGCAAAAAGAAACTATTAGTCACCTGGAAAGTTATATCCATTCAGGTCTTTAAATTTGTACACAACTAAAAACACAAGTTAGTCCCGCCTTTGGCGGGATTTTTATTTCTTACCAGCTTCGTCTTGTTTTGATCTAACCAATACAAGATCTTTTATGTCAACATGTATCGGTAGCATTCCAATTTTCACAACAGCTCTCTTTCCTCTTAATTCTATTACATGCCCTACCTGGTGATTCTTCTTCATTTTCACTTTTTCTCCAACTTTTATTTCGCCAGCCAGTTCAATAAATTTTGATTCTATTTGCTTCTGTATTTTTCCCGAAGCCTTCTTTTCATGTTTATTAAATAAAAGGGCACTGATATTTTTTATCACTTTGCTTTTGTCATCCTCTTTTCGCCAATCGATCACCATTTGCTTTAGCTTTCTTTCCATTTCTTTCAGGTAGGCCAATTTTTCTTCAGAGACTTTATTCTGATGTTTTAAAAGTTCCACTTGCTGATCATGTTTTTCCCGATCCATCGTATGC
>DATDCP010000126.1:0-3771 GCA_036524255.1 Chitinophagaceae bacterium | reverse complement strand
GGATGACCATAATCCCAGAAGTATTTAAATGTTTGCTGCTGTACAAGATCAAGCAAGGCATTATCAGAAATGATCGGAAACTTTCTTGATGAATCGATTTGGGTAATAAAACTTTTACTGACTTCCGGAGAAAACAATCCATCGGTAGACGATCTTAATCCTGATGTAATTGTGAAATTATATTTTGATAAATAATTTAAAGGAGCAGAAGGTTGCACTAACAATACTGAATCGTGATTTTGAAGAGTTGTTGTAATGCCAATTTCAGAGCCTCCTGCATTTGTTATTTTAACTGATGTTGATACAGAAGACGTTTTAACTGGTTCTGTAAACTCAATTTTGATCACAGGTTGCAATGTTGTGCCGTAAAAGGTGTAATCAAAAGCAGAAGTGTTAAACCAAGAATTTTTGACTGTTAGCGCTTTGGGAGTTGGGGGAGGTGGTGGAGGAGAGTCTTTGCTGCTGCAATTGCAAAACAGCATTGGTAGAAAAAGCAAATAGGTATATAAAGTCAGATTTTTCACAACTTAATTTTTATTGCTACCATACATAACTGGCAACACTGTTTGCCGGTAAACTCACTCGTGCAATTTTGTTTTGGTATTTTATATTAAAATTTTTATTTGTTACTCCATCATTCAATACAATCAAAACCTTTTTACCACCAGGTGTTATAAAAGATACATTTGGCAAATTATTTTCTGGAATATTACTTGCCATGACTACAGAGCCTGGAGGAACAAATTTTGAAGCATGGGCAACTATATAATAACCGACATTTCTTTTAATATCGCCATTGATCGTCAATGCTCCTTTGCATTCCGCACAACCACCGGGAGTATGCGGATTATAACTACTGTCACTTGCAAGATTCCATTCCAATGCGATCTTACTCCAGTTGCGCATTGATCCAATAATTACATTCCTGGTGTGCCATTTCAAATCACCATCAAAACTTCCTTTGGTCCCTGTCCATTGCTCAGTGAAATAAAGATTTTTATCAGGGTGCAAATTATGTACCGTATCCAATGCGCTGATGTCGCCATTATATAAATGGAATGCCGATCCATCTATATATTGTTTAGCCGCTGGATCATTTAAAATTGTGATCGGGTAATTGGGATTGTCACAATTGTGATCCCAGATAATAATTTTTGTTATGATGCCAGCTGTCTTGAATGCAGGACCCAAATTATTTTTTATAAAATCAGCCTGCTGTTCAGCACTCATTACCATGCTTGGATTATTACCACCATGCTGTGGTTCATTTTGCGGTGTGATGGCATCAATCCTAATTCCATTCTCCATCATAACCTGTACATACTTTACAAAATACTGTGCATATACACTGTAATATTTTGGCAGCAAGCTTCCACCTTTTGAATTGCCATTATCCTTCATCCAAACTGGCGGGCTCCAGGGAGATCCCATTATTTTAATAGTTGGATCGATAGCAAGAATTTCTTTTAACAATGGAACCAGGTCAACTGTATCTTTCGACAAACTAAAATATTTAAGTGAAGTATCTGTTTGCCCTGCCTGGATGTCATTATAGCTAAATACATCAGCACTTAGATCAGAAGCGCCAATGCTAATGCGGAGATAGCTGATACTGATAGAGTTTTCATTTTTACCAAACAGCTCCTGAAGTAATTCTTTTTTTTGTTCAGCAGGTAATTTATTGATAAGCGTAGCACTGCCACCGGTAAGTGTGTAGCCAAAGCCATCAACAGTTTGTAAGAACTTAGAAGAATCAATCGAGATGGTAGAATTTGAATTTACAGAATCACTGAAAGAAAGAATTGCTGCTTGTTTTTGCAGTAACACAGATTGATCAGCTTTTGTTAACCAGGATTCGATCTGGGTTCCCTTCCCGGATCCATTTTGATCCGATGTACACGAGATAATAAGTGACAGCAATGTTGTCAGTATTAAAACTGTTATTAAAAGTTTATGTTTCATTGATCTCTAATTCTTTTTATTCTTCAAAAAAATTAATTCTTTATTATTTCTTGCAAATAGTAATAGCTTTTTATTATCTGCCGCAGTTATCCATTTTATATCTCTTATTTCTCCATCAAAATTCTGAATTGTAAAACCAGTGGTAAATGAACCTGGCACCATATTAAAAGAAAATCCCGTGGGTAACAAAGCATCATACCGGCCTTCATAAGGTATAGTGCCATAAAAATTACCACCGGCAATAAAGGATCCGGGCTCTGCCGTTTTTGAAAATGACATTACAGGTGCCAGTTGCAATTCATCAGGCAGAGAAATTCTTTTAAAATTTCCTTTTCCATCGTTAATAAAACAGGAAGAGCCAAGAACTTCTGCTTTTAGTTCTGTATAATTTTTAAACAGATCAAAAAAGATGAATTGGATTGTTTTTCCCGCAACGTCTTTATAATGCAAATAATATTTTTTCAGAACAGGAATTCTTCTTTCCAATTCATCTTTAGCTAAAAAGGGATATTCGTTGCCATCAATTGTATAGCACATTAATTGTTCGATAGCACCATTCTTATCGAAATCATTTGTATAGAGTTTGCATGGCCCGTTCTTGCCCGAATATAATTTTGTGTTATGTCCCCAATTGCCAGCCAAAAGATCTGTAAATCCATCGCCATTAACATCAGCAGGGAAAACAGTTTGCCATAAGCCGGTTGACTGAGAAATTTCATTGGCAGTAAATACTCCTTTGTTATTCATGAAAATTTTTACTGCCATCCATTCACCGGTAACAACAAGATCCTGCCAGCCGTCATTATTCAGATCAGTAAATGCTGCTGCGGTCACCATTCCAACAGCGTTCAAATTGATCTTATTGCTATCAGCTAATGTAAAATTTGCTTTCCCATCATTTAGATGCAGGTAAGATGTTCTTGGTAAGCCATATGCAGTTGGACTAGAAAGATTGCCAATGAACAGATCATTATCTCCGTCATTGTCTATGTCAGCAACAGTGGCGCATGATTTATTTTCGCTTTGAGTTTTAAACTGATCAATCGCTTTTATAAAATGACCATCGCCATTATTCAAATACAGACGATCATTCAAAGCATTATTATTGGCAGAGGGTTCATTTCCACCGCTGACTATAAACAGGTCGGGTTTTTTATCACCATTTGCATCAAAGAAAACAGCATCTACATCTTCACAGACCGCATCGGCATTGAATACTGCCGTATCACTTTTTATAAATGAGCCATTACTTTGTTGTATTAATAAATTTCCTGGTTGGTTTTTTGCACCACAGGCATACATGTCATCTAAGCCATCGCCGTTTACGTCTGCAACCGCTATTTTAGGACCGCGGGTTGACTGGGCATGGGGAATTAAATATTGAACGTTATAATCAAAGAATTCATTTTCTTTATGACGCCATGGTACGGAAAAAACGTTTGCAATTGTAAACTCTTCTTCCTTTGGTTTAAACCAGGAGGTATGATCAAAAGTTCCTGAAGCAGTTTTTTGATATACAGTAAGTGCTTTGTTTGACGGTATATTTTTTTGAACTTCAAATTTTTGATTGGGCCAAACTATTAAGACGCTATCGACTGTATTTACTGAATCTAATCCGAAATGCAATCTTGAGTCCACTGAGGATTGAAATCCTCTTGTCAGCATCAATTGCTGATATTGCATCTTTCCGTTAATGAATAAATAAGCTTTTGTGCCAATTCCAAAACTGTTCAGGCTATCACCTTTGAAAGCAATGGTAAGTGAATTTTTCTTGTGGGGTAATTCCGAAGCGATCGAATTATTTTTTAA
>DATDCP010000125.1:0-2141 GCA_036524255.1 Chitinophagaceae bacterium | reverse complement strand
ATCATTACCACTTTTTAAACATTCCAATGGAATGCCGTTCGGGATACAGCTAATGGCAAAACAATTTAACGAGCTATCTTTGTTACAAGCCTCCCAACAATTGATGGAGTTTAAAAAATAGTTTGAGCTGGCTTTATTTCTAATGCGCTATTTATTTACCATATTAATTCTTATTTCTGTCTTAGTTGTGACTGCACAACAAGCATCTGATACAATTATAGATCTTTCAAGATCAAGGATCAATAGACCACTTGTTGACTCAACCATTACTCCAGTTGCAATCGCTAGTGATCCAAAAACTGGCTTCAAGGATCTTTTCGCCGGTAAACCGGAAGAAGAAGGATTAACCCAGGTTCAATTAAATCCCCGTGCAATAAGTTTTGTGGATGATTATATGGCAAAAAACAGAAAGAGCTTGGAAAAATTAAAAGGCTGGGGACGGCCATATTTTGATATGATCGATGCAGTGCTTACCTACCATGGTTTACCACGAGAATTAAAATATCTCGCCGTAATTGAATCCTATTTGAAAACCTATGCGGTATCATGGGCAGGCGCCGTTGGTCCCTGGCAATTTATGCCGGAAACAGGAAGAAGAATGGGATTAAAAGTGAACGCCTACACTGATGAAAGAACTGATTATTATAAAAGCACACATGCAGCAGCCAAGTATTTGAGTGAGCTTTATAATATTTATAATGACTGGTTACTGGTAATTGCTGCATACAATGGCGGTCCAGGAAATGTAAATGCTGCGATAAGAAAAAGCAAGAGTAAAAATTTCTGGGATCTGCAACACTTTCTACCAGCTGAGTCAAGAGATCATGTAAAAAAATTTATCGCCACACATTATGTAATGGAAGGGGATGGTGGAATAACAACGTTAACCAGGGATGAAACAGATGTTTTAAAACAGGCTTCGAATGTAAACCCCGCAACAAAAAATTTAAGTGCGGCTGAATTGACCAATTCAAAAGTACAGGCAATAAGCGGGAGATATATTTCATTGGTCATTACAAAACATACTACGTTTTCAATTGCAGAGTTCAATCGTTATAATCCCGATTTTGATAAACTAATCACTCATAATGGTAAATATGAATTAAGACTGCCGGCAGATAAAATGGATCTGTTTATGGCAAAACGATATGATATTCTTAATGAAAGTTTACAGATAATGCTGGATTCTTTTAAGCAATCGCTTTCTACTCCAACTAAGAGTCAACCTGAGAAAAAGCCTACAAAATAAATATCAACTTAAGATTGCTCCTCTCATCGCTTGTGCCTTCAATAAACATTCTTCATACTCCTTTTCTGCATCGCTGTAAAAAGTAATTCCCGAACCTGCCATAAAAGAAAGATATTTTTCAGAAGCATTGTACATGATGCTTCTGATCACAACATTAAAATCAAAATCATTTTCAGGAGTTGTATAGCCAACAGCACCGGAGAAGATCCCCCTCCCCGATCTTTCATACTGATCGATCAGTTCCATCACTCTTCTTTTTGGTGCACCTGTCATTGAGCCCATCGGGAATGTTGACCTGATGATCTCACTAAATGAAATTTCCTCTTTCAATTCACCACTTACTGTTGATATCATTTGGTGAACCTGGGGGAAAGAATAAATACCGAATAGTTCATCCACTTTCACTGTACCTTCTTTGCAAACCCTTGCAAGATCATTGCGAACAAGATCAACGACCATTACATTTTCCGAACGATCTTTTTCGCTTGCATAAAGTTCTTCTTTGCTTCTTTTATCCTTCTTATCATCTTTTAAAAATCTTGAGGAGGTCCCTTTGATCGGTTGAGATAAAATTTTACTCCCTTCCTTTTTTAAAAATCTTTCCGGGCTGGCGCAGATCAGCCATTTATCTTCTAATCTATATAATGCAGAAAAAGGATTCGGTGAAGTAGTGCTGAGTCTTTGATAAACCGATAAAGGATCAACAACTGCATCTGCTGCAAAAAACTCCATGCAATAATTTATTTCGTAACAATCGCCACGGAGAATATGCTTTTTTAACTGCCCGATCGTTTCAATGTATTCTGTCTTTGAAACCCGTTGTTGAATATTCACCGGATCATTGTGCAATGCAATCCTTTGATCGTCTTGCATGATCTCCTCAAAAATTTTT
>DATDCP010000124.1:0-9356 GCA_036524255.1 Chitinophagaceae bacterium | reverse complement strand
AAGAAAGATCAAGTGAGGAATATCAAAAAGTAATCAGATCTGTTTATCATGATGTGCGGCATATGGGAAAACTAACACTAACCCTGTTAGAATTTGCAAGAGCCTCCGGAAATAAAGGTGGGCTTGATATAGACCTGGTCCGAATAGACGAAATACTTATGCGAATTCCCTCAGAGATTTCTAAAATCAGCAGCGAATATATAGTGATCTTAAATTTCGATAATATGCCGGAGGAAGAAGAAAAGTTATTAGTTTTTGGAAACGAGGCGTTGCTTTTAACAGCGATTAAAAATATTGCTTTGAACGCCTGCAAATATTCTGGTAATCATGAGGCGGATATTAGTTTGAGAACTGGTGAAAACAATATTCAAATAGAGATTGAGGACAAGGGTATCGGTATACCGGCTGAAGAGATCGAAAACATCTTTCAGCCCTTTTATCGAGCCAACAAAGCCACAGAGGGTCGGGGTTTCGGACTTGGATTATCAATGGCAGATCGAATCATAAAATTGCACAAAGGAACAATTAAAGTCCATTCGATTGTGAACAAAGGAACTACGTTCACGATAACAATACCTCCGGCTGCCAACTTTCAATTAGGGAAAACAGTAGCAGTATAATTTTTTAAGGTTACATTGTTGCTTAATTCACGGTATCGTATCGGTGTTCCTTAGTGCTGTTGGTGTCTTTAAAAGTCCTATCAATAAATATTTTTTGTGTCGGATAGGCAAACTCGATCTTCTCTTTTTGAAATTCTTCAAAGATGGCCATGTTGATCGCCTGTTGCCTGTCCATATATAAATTATAATCGGCGCTTGGTATATAATAAACGATCTCAAAGCTTAGACTGAAGTCTGCAAAGGCTGAGAAATGCACACGATCAAATTGAAGATCTGGTTGGGATTCAATTATGCTTTTAATGATACCAGGTATTCTTTTTAATTTTTCCTCTGTTGTTTCATACAATACACCAATTGAAAACACAACCCGCCTTTTTTCCATTCTTTTATAATTCTGCACTCTTGAATTTGTCAGGTCCGTATTTGAAACAACAAGCTGTTCCCCACTTAAAGCCCTGATCCTTGTTGTCTTAATACCGACATATTCTACAGTACCCATTTTGTCACCGATGATAATAAAATCACCGATTTCAAAAGGCTTGTCAAAGAAAATTACAAAATAGCTGAACAGATCGCCGAGCACTGCTTGTGCAGCCAGAGCAATTGCGATACCACCAATTCCTAAACCAGCTACAAGAGTTGTAATATCATAACCAAGATTATCGATAAGAAATACTACACCCATTGTCCAAATGATAATCTTCACAATGATGATAATGCCACGAGCCTGTTTTCTTTTTATTTCGGCATCCTCTTGCGTCCGGGTAAAATTCTCGACTAAGTAAGTAATGACTGATGTGATCAGCCGGATAGCGAAAAATGTTCCGGCCACAAGTATAGCAATCCTTAAAATATTTTGAGTTTTTTCTCCAAGTGATAAATACGACAGACCTGAATAAATCATCAGTATATAAAAAAATGGTAATACAGATCTTTCTATAGAAAGTACCAGGAAATCATCAATAGTTGCATTGGTTCTTTGCGACCATTTTTTTAGTTGTGTGAGAACGATCTTTTTTACCAACCGAAGTAACAAAATCGAACCTGCAATTATTGAAATTGCAATTGCCCAATCTTTAGTCGTATTTCCCAGAAATATTTTCTCCCAAAATAAATTCATACCATTATTTTTTATGAATTAAATAATTCTTCCAGGATCATTGTTTAACATGATCTTTCATATGGCTTAACGCTTGCAAGATTGAAATCATCATTTGCGGAGTGTGCAGGTTATACATTGCAAAAGATGCATCTCCGCTGATCTTAAAAGAAATCGCAGTGTCATTGCCCGCCAGGATCCTGAACATATCTTCGTCCGTCACATCATCACCTGCAGCGAGGATGAAATCATGATTACGCTGCGCAAGAATGCGCCCCAAAGTCTTTGCTTTGCTGATGCCTTTGTTTTTTACTTCAACTATTTTATTTCCCAGTATGACCTCCAGGCCGAGGTTGTGAACGAATTGGTTAAGCTCCAATATCAATTCTGCCGCCCGAAGCTTTGCCTGTTCCGAATTGGCATTTCGAAAATGCCAAACAAGTGAAAATTTTTTTTCTTCCACCATTGTATTTGCACATCGCCTGACATACCGATCCATAATTTTTTTTATATCGATCTTCCAATCCTGTTTTTCTTCCAGGAAATCATTCCAGCCGGCATCAAAGATCTTCACCGATGCACCATGCTCTGCAACGATGTTTAAGGGAAGATCGCCAAACCAATTTTCCAGCGTATTTCTGTCTCTGCCACTAATGATATACATTTCATTACCTGGATTTGATGAAATAGTACGTAACAACTCAAGCAGTAATGGTCCGGGTTTCGTACTAAATGGATAAGCAGAATAATTTATTAGCGTACCGTCATAATTCAGCAGAAAAAGTCGCTTGTTTGCTTCTCTGTAACGGTCGAACATATTTATCCTTGAATTATCATCCCAAAATTTTACCTGGAACTCCTGTTGCTTTCTTTTTATCGATCCAAGTTGCTCCAAAAAATCATCAGCCCAGCTGTGTATAGTATACTGTTCCAGCCTGGTCTGCATATTTTCTATCCGGCTTTGTTGCTCGTTTTCGCTCATCCCAAATGCCTGGTGGATTGCGGCTGCCACTTCCTTCTCGTCATTCGGATTAACGATCAAGGCATCGGATAACTCTCTGGCAGCACCCGCCAATTCACTTAAGATCAATACTCCCTGTAAATCTCTTCGACTCGCAACAAATTCTTTTGCAACCAGGTTCATACCATCACGCAAGGGTGTGATCATTGCAACGTCACAGCTTGTATAAAAGCCGACCAATTCTTCAAAACCTATTGTATGAAATTGATGAATGACCGGTTGCCAGTTCACCGTGCCAACCTGGCTATTGATTAAACCGATCTTTTCGTTTATTATTTTTTTTCTTTCAGCATATTTTGCGACTGCCGTTCGCGATGGAATAACAATTAGTATAAAAACCACCTTCTCATAAAATTCAGGATATTGAGAAAGAAATAATTCATACGCATTGAGTCGATTACTTACTCCTTTTGTATAATCAAGCCTGTCAATTGAAAAGATGATCTTTTTGTCTTTGAATTTTTCCCTGATCATTTCTCTTGTATTCCGGATCGTCACCATATCATATACAGAATTAAAAAGTTCATAGTCCACGCTAACAGGAAACACATCGGCTTTAATAAGTCGGCCATTATACCTGACAACGTTCATCTCATGATCAACCCCCAGCAACATTCTAACACTTTCTAAAAAGTGAGAAGTGTAATCGATCGTATGAAAGCCGATAAGGTCAGCACCCAAAATCCCCCTTATGATCTTATCCTGCCATTCATTTGGCATCAACCTGACGATTTCGTAGGTAGGAAACGGTATATGAAGAAAAAAGCCGATGGTAATTCCTGGTATTTCCTTTCTTATCATTTCGGCCAGGGGAAGCAAATGATAATCATGAATCCAAATAACATCGTCGCGCCGTGCATTCTTAATAATAACGTCGAGAAAGCAAGTACTTACTTTTAAATAACTATCAAGGTTATTACTGTCGAACTCGGCATACGATGGAAAATAGTGAAACAATGGCCATAAAACAGAATTGCAAAAACCATTGTTGTGACTTTCAAATATGATCTTATTAATGAATACAGGTAAGCATTCAAAAGTTGAAGCTGGTAAAATGTGGAGGGCTTTTGACCACATAGCAGGGCTACATTCCGGAGTTCCTACCCAATACGTTTTTGAGAAATGTTCGGATATATTTAAGTTACGGGCCGTAACGTAGGTTAAGGCACTGTTCAAACCGCCAGAGCCCGGCATTATTTCAGGCTTCTCATTTGTAACATCAATGGTAAATGGTAACCGATTGGATACAATAAATAGCCTTTTTTCATGCATGAGGTAATCTACACCACGGGTACAAGAGTAGCATTAAACTAAGATTAGAATTATATTAAAATGGCATAGATTGTATGTTAAACACCGGGCGACCTGTTTAACACGTCACATATTTTTTTGCGCTACTTCCTGGCTTGCATATTCTTGCACAACCTCCGGTAAAGTTTTTATGATTGATTCTTCCAGTATGATCGATGATGCAGTGGTATATAATCCCATACCAGGTCCGCTCCATATATAATCCATTAATGTAAGTTTTACCTCTCCATCAATAGATAACTCAATGTAATTTCCATAACATATCAGCTTAAAATGAATGGTACCTGATGGTGGAACGATGCATACATTTGACTGAAGGTTGCTAAAGATAAAATTTTGACGGTTGTTCGCTGGATTATATCCCCATGAACGCAATTGGATAAATCCCTCGATCAGATCTATAGAAATAAAATACCCATTGCTTTCCTGGTCAATATGAGCGACGATCCCAAATTTCCCTAACCCATTGTTTTTGATCCTTCCCTCCCAAATAAAATTATCAGAGGGCTGGTCAAAATAAAATATTTCGTATCCGCTTTCTGAACTACAGATCCATTTTCCATTCTCAATCTTAAAATTTGCAGTAGCATTTTTTAATAGCCGAACCGGCGTGCCAAAATCCTTTTGCGAAATTTTATTTGTCACCATTTGCTCCCAACGATAAAAACTTTTTAACACCAACCGTCCATACGAATCAGTGGAGAGTTCTTTGGGCGGTGGTAATACACGCAATGAATTGATAGCTCCATGCGTAAAAAAGAAATTATAAAGTAATAGGTGTTTCCCATCCCATACCGTTCTTGCGGCATAATTGCCTTCGGGTAACAAGAAATCAGAGTGAAACGTTCTGTATTTACCAATAAACTGATCGCTTATCCAATAGCGAACTTTTACATCTTCTCTTATTGAACCAATGATGTAAAAGTGTCCATTTAATTCAAATATGCAGGGACACTCGACATCATCATAAACACCCGGATAAATAAGTGACTCGTGCAAAACATAACTATCATTTTCCATCTTCAATAGTCCAACACAGCCTCGTCGCGAAAGAGGTCCGAAGTTTTTTCTGCCACTAAAAAGAATATAGCTGCTACTTTCATATTCAAAATAAAAAGGGTCCCGGAAGCTTAACCAACCACGGGGATTGTCATCAAGGCATTCATAAAACCCTCTCTTTAAATCAACCGGCAGGTTAGCCCCTTTCACTTTATTCCAATGCAAAAGATCATCTGATTCTGCTAAACCAATACGTGAATTGATCCCTTTATCGACACGTTGCAAACCGGTATAATACATGAAAAATTTATTCTCTTTTGAAAACACATGCATGGTCCAAAGCATGTCATCATCCCATTCACCGGGATCGCCAACAAAAATTGCATTCTTTGTTCTTCGCCATGCAAGACCGTCTTTTGAAGTTGCGTGAGCTATATAATCATGATTAGGTATGATCAAATGAAACAAATGATACTCGCCGTTATGAATATGAACGGTAATGTCTCCAATTTCCCAATCGCTAAATCCTGCGCCTGAATACATCGATTTACATTTTAAAATACAAAGCTATTCCAATTCAAAAAAAAAGCTGAATTACATAAACGAAAGGTTATCAACATTTTTAATTTTTTTCAAATGTATTCTAATAACATTCTAATATTCCTCACCATTATAATAAAGTAAATTTGTTTCATGACTGGTTATTACCTGCAGCTGTTTAGCCCTCATGGTCTCATTCGATCCACGAATCCGGAGATCGGAAAAGATAAAGACACAGGCGGACAAGTGAAATACGTTTTAGAATTACTCAATTCATTATCAGAAAATAAAAGCATACGAAAGGTTGATCTCTTTACCAGGCGTATTTCCGACAAACGTGTCGCATCTTCTTATTCAGAACCAATAGAGCAAATTAATGATAAGGCAAGAATAATAAGAATTAATTGTGGCGGTTCAGGATACAGACGAAAAGAAAGCCTCTGGGATCATTTGGATGAATTTACAGATAAAACCATTCGTTTCATCGAGCAGGAAGATGATTACCCTGATATTGTGCATGGTCACTATGCCGATGGAAATTATATTGCACAACAGCTTTCAAAGATCTATGGTATTCCATTCTTTGCAACGGGACATTCATTAGGAAGAAATAAGAAAAAAATTTTATTGAGCCAGGGTTACACTGAGGAAAAATTAAATCACACATTTAAGATCGATCATAGGATCAAGGTCGAAGAATCAGTTCTGCGTAGTGCTGATTACGTCATTGCCAGCACTCATCACGAAATAGATACTCAATATAAATTATACGACGCCGCACCGGATGCGAGATTTGTTGTAATGCCGCCAGGTTTTAACAGTGCCGCATTTTATCCTTATTACAGATTTGATATGCCTTCTTTCAAATTTACTCTTGAACAAGAACAAGCAGTGAACAGAGTTAACCGGGAAATTGAAAAATTTTTATTTAACCCCGCAAAGCCCCTGATCGTTTCGATCGGGAGAGCAGATAAAAGAAAAAATTTTGAAGCCATCATACAGGCGTATGGTGAAGACAAGGAATTGCAAACAATGGCTAACCTTGCCATATTTGCGGGTGTAAGAAAAGACATTTCAAAAATGGCTGAGGAAGAACAGGAAATACTCACGAATCTTTTGCTGTTGATGGATAAATATGATCTGTATGGAAAGATGGCAATTCCGAAAAAAAATGATCCGCAACAGGAGGTTCCAGAGATTTATAGATTGGCTGCAAGAAAAAAAGGTGTTTTTGTAAATGCAACTCCCGGAGAAAATTTTGGATTGACTGTGTTAGAAGCGGCAGCCTGCGGGTTACCTGTTATAGCGTCATCAAAAGGCGGACCGAAGGAGATCATCCATCATTGCCATAATGGATTAGTAATAAATGTGGAACAACCAAGTGCGATTTCCTATGCTATAAAAAAAGTGATTACCGATCAAGGTTTATGGCAACGTTACTCTGAAAATGGAATTCTTTGTACTGATAAAACTTACTCATGGCAGAATCATTCAAGTGAGTATGTTTCCCTGGTTGAAAAAGCGATGGAAGAAAAAAACCAGCAAGAAGGATTGGGCCGTGATATTCCTTATGGGAAAAAATTATCTTTTGTCAAATATTTTCTGATCTCAGATATTGACGGAACTCTTGTCGATGGTCAACAGACAAACGGCCTGGCAGAATTAAAGCAATGGATAAATGATAATGACAATGATCTTGGTTTTGGTCTGGCAAGTGGGAGGAATTTGGACCTGGTAAAAAAGGCAATACAGGAATATGAGCTTCCTGAACCCGACATTCTTATTTGCAGTGCAGGTTCTGAGATTTTTTATACACCCGATTATGAACCTGATAAAGGTTGGGAAAACCATATTTCTTATATGTGGAAAAGAGATGAGATAGAAAAGCTATTGATTGAATTTCCAAAACTGATACCGCAAGAAGCAGCGGCACAACGGGAATTTAAACTAAGTTATTATGTTGATAAAGATTTTACTGATGAGGATCTTAATTTTATTTATAAACTTCTTCATGAAAATAAACTAAGAGCAAAGTTGTTATTGACAGAAAATCATTTTCTCGACATCCTTCCTTTCCGTGCAAGTAAAGGCAATGCAATACGTTTTCTGAGTAATAAATGGAGGACTCCAGTTGAAAAGTTTTTAACAGCAGGAAATAGCGGCAATGATATAGATATGCTAAAGGGTAAAGTTAAAGGCATTGTAGTAGCAAACCATAGCCCCGAGATGGCCTCATTAAAGAACGTGAAGGATATTTATTTCGCACAAAAGAATCTTTCAGAAGGAGTGTTGGAGGGTGTTGCTTTTTACGAAAACCGACTTTAATGTAGTGCTGTTATTCATTAAAACGAAAATTGATAAATTCGTTTAATGAAATATATCATCTCTTTATCTATCACTCTTGTTATCGTTGGCTGTAAGCCTTCACCCCATCAAAGTAGCGATTATAGCTGGGCATTATTACCTTTTACAAAGGTTGATGATGTAAATCCCGTATTACTACCTGATACGAACTCAACTTTTCTTTGTCCTGTAAGAAATGCAATTGTGCAATGGGAAGAGAAAGATGTATTCAATCCCGCTGCAGTGGTGAGAAATGATACAGTCTTTCTTTTATTCAGAGCTGAAGACAGTATTGGAAAATTTGCTGGCACATCAAGAATTGGTATTGCATGGAGTACCGATGGTTTGCACTTTACAAAACATCCCGTACCTGTTTTATATCCTGATAATGACTCTTCAAAAATTTATGAATGGGAAGGTGGTTGTGAGGATCCCCGAATTGTGGAAGATGAAAATGGAACTTACTACATGACCTATACAGCCTATGATGGCGACAAAGCAAGATTGCTTATTGCTTCTTCAAAAGATCTTTATCATTGGACAAAACATGGCCATGTTTTTAAAAATGATACTGCTGAGGTAAACAAATGGAGTAAATCTGGTTCCATTGTTTGCAAGTATGAAAATGGAAAAGCGATCGCAGTAAAGATCGGCGGTAAGTATTGTATGTATTGGGGCGATACAGATATTTTTCTTGCAGAATCTGATGACTTAATAAACTGGTTCGTGGTTGCTGATGACAATGGAAAAACAAAAACAATATTTGGGCCACGTCCAAAAAAATTTGACAGTGATCTTGTAGAACCCGGGCCGCCGGCAATGCTTACCGAAAAAGGAATTGTCCTTATTTATAATAGCCGGAATGTTCCATCAAAAGGAGATACGAGTTTAGTGGAAGGAACTTATGCAGTTTCGCAAATTCTTTTTGATAAAAACAATCCTACAAAGGTCATTGACAGAATGGATTCCTATTTTATGAAACCCGATAAACCTTATGAGATCACTGGCCAGGTAAATCATGTTTGTTTTGTAGAAGGCTTGGTACAATATAAAGGCAAATGGTTTTTATATTATGGAACGGCTGATTCGAAGATCGCCGTTGCAGTAAAATAATGTGCCAATAGGCCAATCTGCTGATGTGCTAATAAAAGAATAAAAGGAAAGCCTTCATTGGCAAATCGGCTAATTATCACATCAGCTCATTAACTTCGCAGCATGTCAATAGAAGTGAAAAACCTCCTCAAAGTTTATGGCGAGCAAAAAGCTGTAAACGATATTACTTTCAAAGTTGGTAAAGGTGAGATCGTTGGTTTTCTTGGACCAAATGGTGCAGGGAAATCCACCACCATGAAAATAATTACCGGTGACCTTGAAAAAACAAGCGGTGAAGCTTTTGTTTGCGGAATGAATGTGGCTGACCAAC
>DATDCP010000123.1:0-12409 GCA_036524255.1 Chitinophagaceae bacterium | reverse complement strand
CTTCGTCAATTCTTTTTGCAATATCCTGCAAATGGTACCTGCTCATTGGATCTGCAATCACAGCCGCGGCTGCAATTACTTCTGCTTTTAAAGAAGTAAGATGTGCCCGAACCAAACTTTTAATATCCGATTTATCAGTATTAACTGAAGGCCCTAAATTGAAACCTCCGCCAAGGTTTATTACTATATCTGCAGGGTTCAATAAGTTATTTAAAATGTTTACATACGATTTTTGAAGATTTCGACGATAAACATCTATGGTTTTTTTGGTGCTTAATTCTGACCATACTGCTTTTTTCACATCGCCGAAAAGATCGGTCATCTTGTACGCACTGTTACCAAGTGCGGTCTCTGCATTTATTAACTTATTCAAAGTGTTTGCACTAAAAAAACGGCTTAAGGCATTGTCCTGGATATTTCCAATAACTGTTAATGGACTGGAACCGGTTTTTGCATAAACATCATAGCTGATCAGCCAGGTTGGTGTAGTAAACAATTGCTGACTAATAAATACAACTGCTTCGGCTTGTTTTGCTTTTGGAGCAAATTCAAAGACAGGCTCTGAATCTTCAACTACTCTTGGTGTTTTATAGATACCACCCACGTTTCTTGAAACATGACCCATATAACGGCTGAACTGGCCCGTCACCTGGCTATATACATCTGAAAGGTTTGAATAATCTTCGTTATCCTGTTTTGTCCATTTCATTAATTCCGGAACAATTCGCTTAAGGTTTTTAATTCCATATTCACTTGCTTTTACAGCATTATCACTTAAGTCTTCTGTTTGCGAACGTGGATCATCCTGGTTGGTTTCACCATCTCCCCACCATAAACGACGGTCCTTTAATTTCTCTCTTGTCCATTGATTTAATTTTCCCTTTTCAGCTTCGGGAGAATTGAATTCATAAAAACGCCTGTAGCCCCATTCAATAGCCCATTTATCATAGTCACCGATGCGGCCTTGTAATTCTTCCCCGCTTAATCCATCTTCAGGTTGCGCTACATAATTGAAACGTGCATAATCCATGATCGATGGTGTATGTCCATTTTTAGCAACCCATTCTTTATTTCTTAAATTTTCAACAGGTACTGATGAACTTGAACCAAAATTGTGACGAAGACCAAGTGTGTGTCCAACTTCGTGTGACGAAACAAATTGCACCAAACGACCCATCAATTCATCAGGAAATACCATTTGTCTTGCACGGGTATCACTTGGGCCTGCCTGGATCATATACCAGTTACGGATAAGCTCCATAACATTATGATACCAGTTGATATGGCTTTCCATTATTTCCCCGCTACGCGGATCGGAAATACTGGGACCACTTGCATTCGGGATATCTGAAGGTTTATATACTATTGCAGAGTTGCGGGCATCTTCTAAGCTCCATGTACTGTCTTCCTCTTTTGTTGGAGCCATTTTTCCGAAAATCGCATTTTTAAACCCAGCCTTTTCAAATGCCACTTGCCAATCATTTACACCTTGAATTAAATATGGGATCCATTTTTTTGGAGTTGTCGGATCGATATAAAATATGATTGGTTTTTGAGGTTCTACCAGCTCACCTCTTTTGTATTTCTCAATATCCTCCGGCTTTGGTTCCAGTCTCCAGCGTTTTGCAATTGTAATATCTCTTACACCTTGTGGGTTTGCATCAAAATCTGTGTAACCTACTGTGAAGTAACCAACCCTTGCATCAAAATGTCTTGCCTGCATTGGAGTTTTTGGAAGTAATACTAATGAACTATTCATTTCTACGGTAAGGTTGCCGCCTGGTTGCGGAGCTCCAAAACCACCGCCACCGCCTGGAGGCGCAGGAGTTCTTCCATAAGTTTTTACTGCTTTGATCTCAATATTGATCGGGTAAGGCTTTACACTTACTATATAAGATTTATCATTTTGTAATGAACCAAGGCGTCTTGAAGATTTTGCAGCGCTACTAAAGAAAAGTACATCATTATCACCATTTACAAAATCCGTAATTTCTATAACCGATGTTGCAGAATCTTTACCGAAAGCTTTTATATCAAATGAAGCAGCGATTGCCTGAAGATTTGAATTTTTTACTGATGAAAACATTGGTGACGTAGAATCTTTTGCATAAACAGCATAAGATATAGTCCTAAGAAATATTCGATTGTTTGGTCCTTTGTCAAAGCGAACAACATTCTGTCCTACCTGGTCGCCGCCATATCCTGTACCAGCTTGTGTTTGAGAAAGACGATTTACAACAAGTATATCACGCCAAAACATATCGTTAGGAATTTCAAAATAGTACTTGTCATCAACTTTATGAACTTTGAAAAAGCCATTTTTTGTAACTGCTTTATCTGTAATGATCTCTTTGTATGGCCTGACACCAGCCGCAGGTCTTCCTCCCGGGCCCCCTGGTCCTGTCGGTCTCGTTGTGTCACTAGTTGTAGGCCTTACTTGCGCAATTGAAAACAAACTAAGGCAAAGCATCGTGAAGCCGAAAAAGATACGGCGTGTAGTTTTACTCATGATGAAGTTTTTTTGATCCCGTTGGTTATCGGGAAAACAAAGTTATGAGTGAAAAGTTCCTGACCAAGTCTAATACAGGAATGGCAGAAATTTTTACGAGGAATTGATTTTTCGCAATAATTTACTACTAAAAATAAAACCAGTTGAATAAAAGTTGAGGATAGACTCCGAGTAGAATAACCAGTACGGCAACAAAACCAATGATCCATTTGAATGATGAACTAACTTCGATAGCTTGCCCTTCGCCTTCTTTAAAGTACATTGCCTGTATCACTCGGAAATAATAATAAACACTGATGGCTGCCATCAGCACTGCAAAAACTACAAGCCATAGAAAACCACCTTTCGCAATTACCGCATTTAGCATATAAAATTTTGCAAGGAAGCCAGCAGTTAATGGAATGCCAGCTAATGATAAAAGAAAAATAACAGCAACAGCTGCCAATAAAGGTTGATGTTTTGCAAAACCATTGAATCCTTCAAATGTGTAATCTTTCATTTTCACTAAAATGGCAAAAAGACCGATAGTAGAAAGACAATATGCAGTGCTGTAAAGTAATATTCCTTCAGTTGCAAAACTATTTACTGCAAGAATAGCCATTAACATAAAACCAGCTTGAGCAATACTTGAGTAAGCCAGCATTCTTTTTACACTTTGCTGGAAAACGGCTGTGATATTACCAATAAATAAAGTAAGAGCTGTTATTATAGCAATTATCAGCTTCCAGGTTTCATGAATCTCACCAAATGCATAATAGAACAAACGAAGGAATGCAATAAATACTGCGGCCTTGACAATCGTTGCCATAAAAGAAGTGAACACAGTTGGTGCACCATCATAAACATCCGGTGTCCAGAAATGAAATGGCGCAGCAGATACTTTAAAAGCCATTGAGAACATTAGCAATAATAAACCAGCTATTAGCAATACACCGGGTTTTACGTCTGGTTTTGAAATACTTTCAGCAATAACGTCCATCGAAAATGAACCTGAATTGCCATAAATGAGTGTAATACCCATCAACATTAAACCAGTAGAAAAAGATCCGAGCAAAAAATATTTTAATGACGCTTCATTACTTTTTAAATTCTTTTTATCACTGCCCGTTAAAATATACAATGGTATTGATATGATCTCAATGCCGAGGAAAAGTATTAGCAATGAACTGAAAGTTGATGAAAGTATAATGCCACAAAGAATAAAGAAAATCAAAGCAAAATAATCGGAGTAATTCAATCCCACTTTCTCCATTTCCTTTGATGATAACAAAAAGAAAATAAAAGTGCAGCCCATTGCGATCGTATTGAAGAAAAGCGCAAACTTGTCAAACTTCATCATGCCAGTTATATCGATCTTGAATAAATGAAAGCCATACATTTCCATCACATTCAAAATGATCGCAACAAAAAGCCCCGTTAGTGCAACGGCACGAACAGATGATCTCTGTTTCAGCAAAATACCGCTGAACATCATCACTACTCCCATTATTGCCGATATAATTAATGCATTCATGCTCTTTTCACTAATTTTTTATTTACCTGAAGGAAATACGTTTGCTTCATTCAAAATAAACTTTGTTGTCTCTTCTGTCAGGCTAAGAAATGCCTGCGGATAAATGCCGCCTGCGATTATTAATATCACAATTATTCCCAGTACCAATTTTTCATTATAGCCAATATCAGTTCCTGTTTCAGTTAATGCATTTATATTCCCATAGATCACTTTTTGCACCATTCTCAATGTATAAATAGCGCCAAGTATGATGGTGATGCCTGCTAAGGGTACAGTTATCATTTCATATTCCGAATACTGCGAAGTAAATATTCCTGTAAACATCATAAACTCACCGACGAATGCATTCGTTAATGGTAAAGCAATATTCGCTAATGCAATAACTACAAAAAATATTGCCATAGCCGGCGCCTTTTGCGCAAGACCTCCTAATTCTGAAAGTTTTCTTGTTCCATATTTTCTTTCAAGTATCTCAACAATGATCCACAAACCGATAATGTTGATACCATGATTGAACATTTGTATCATCACTCCCTGCATGCCTATTTCCGATTCAGCAAAAATAGCAACCACCATTAACCCCAAGTGTGCAATAGATGAATAAGCTATCAGTCGTTTTATATCATCCTGTCGCCATGCGAGTAAAGATGCATAGATCATTCCGGCAATTGCCCACATTGCGATCATCTTTTCACCATAAGCAAAAGAGGCGGATGGTAAAACAGGAAGCAACCAGCGAATGACTGCAAACAATCCCATCTTCACCATGATACCACTCAGCACCATTGTAACCGCTGTAGGTGATTGTTCATAGGTATCAGGCTGCCAGCTATGAAATGGAAACACAGGGATCTTAATTGCAAATGCAACAAACATTAACCAGAATATCCAGTGCTGCGCTTTACTGTCAATAGCAGCTGCATAAAAAGATCTAATATCAAATGATCTGTCAGGTGTAAGTGATTGCAAATAGATCAACCCGATAAGCATTAATAAAGAACCAACAAATGTGTAAATAAAGAATTTGAATGTTGCTGCAATTCTTCTTTCTCCGCCCCACATCGAACAAAGAAAATAAACAGGGATTAATGCAAGCTCCCAGAAGAAATAAAACAACAATGCATCCATTGCAAGAAATACTCCCATCAATCCTGCCTCGGAAAGAAGCATCAACGCAAAAAAGTTGTGAGCATTTTTATAAGTACGATTCCATGTTGCAATAAATATTAATGGAAATGAAATGGCAGTAAGTAAGCAAAGCAATTGACCCATGCCATCAAGGCGAATTGAAAAACTACTGCCTAATCCCGGCAACCAGTCACATTTGAATTGAAGTAATTCTGTTTTATTTAAGAGAGTCAATCCAAGTATAGAAACTGCTACAGTAGCAAAAGATGAAAGTAAAGCCCAGCCTTTTGCTGCATTTTCTTTCTTAAAGAAAAATGCTGCAATGCCGCTTAATAATGGAATTAATATCAGAAGTAATGAGATCATATTGAATCTACCAAAAGCCCCCTTTAGGGGGTTTGGGGGTTTACTTTTTAATAAAAAATTGATATAACAATAAAAGCAGTATTGACAACACCATTAACAACACATAACTGCCGACCTGCCCGCTTTGTAATAATCTTAATTGACGGCCTCCGTAGTTCACTGCTCTGCCCACACCATTTACAATGCCATCGATTATAAATCTTTCGAAAAAATTATTTAGAAATGCAGCAAGCTTGTTCAAAGGATTTGCAATTATTTTATCATACAGTTCATCCACATACCATTTATTCTCCAATACTTTTCCAAATCCTTTTTCTTCCTTAGGCTGATAATTTTTAAATCGGAACCACGTAAAGATGATCGTTGCTACTACTAATCCGCCTGACAAACCCATTAAGAAAAATTCGGTTGAACGACTTACCGGATGATGATTTGTTGCAATAACAGAAGAGAGAAATGGAGTCAATTTATCTCCACCTTTTACAAACACTTCAGGAATTCCTACAAACCCACCGATAGCTGCTAATACTGCAAGAACTATCAAAGGAATTGTCATCAATGCAGGGCTTTCATGGAGATGATGTTCCTGTTCCTTTGTACCTCTGAATTTTCCTGTGAATGTAATAAACAGCAATCGGAACATGTAGTAGGTTGTAAGCAGTGCTGTAAATAATGAGATAGAATAAAGGATCAGAATTTTCCCTCTTTCATCATGTTCAAATGCTGCTAATAATATTGCATCCTTTGAAAAGAAACCACTGAATGGTGGAATACCGGTTATCGCAAGACAACCTATCAAAAATGTGAAGAATGTAATTTTTAATTTTTTACTTAATCCACCCATGTTACGTATATCCTGCTCACCGCTCATTGCATGGATAACACTACCACTGCCAAGGAACAACAATGCTTTAAAGAATGCATGTGTCATAACATGAAATACAGCAGCCGTATATGCGCCTACACCTAAAGCTAAAAACATATATCCCAACTGGCTTACCGTTGAGTAAGCCAACACTTTTTTAATATCATTTTGTTTTAATGCAATTGTTGCCGCAAGTAATGCTGTAGCTAAGCCTATATATGCAACGACGTTTTGTGTTACCTCACTTAACGAATACAACAGGTTACTTCTTGCGATCATGTAAATACCAGCAGTTACCATCGTTGCAGCATGGATCAATGCTGACACAGGTGTTGGACCAGCCATAGCATCAGGCAACCACGTAAATAATGGTATCTGTGCACTTTTACCCGTAGCACCTACAAAAAGTAAAAGAGTAATGATCGTTGCTGATGGCGCAAGTTTTTGCAATCCTTCTGTAGAAAACACATCACCAAAACTTACCGAACCCACTTTTGCAATGATCATGAAAATAGCGATGAGAAAAGCAAGATCACCAATACGATTCATCACAAATGCCTTTCGGGCCGCATAATTATATTCAGTGTTTTTAAACCAATAACCGATAAGCAGGTAAGAACAAAGACCAACCCCTTCCCAACCAATAAAAAGAATAACAAAGTTGCCGCCCATTACAAGCAACAACATAGAGAATACAAAAAGATTCAGGTAAGAAAAATATCGGGCAAAATGTTCTTTGCTTTCATGATGCATGTAGGATGCAGAATAAACATGGATCAGAAAACCAACACCTGTAATTATTAGAAGAAATAAAGATGACAATGCATCGATCTGGAAAGAAAATGGAATTTTTAGACTACCAGCCGAGATAAAATTGAAATAATCAAAAACACCAGAATTTCCTTCTTTTACCTGGAAAAATATCCAAACGCTTAATAAGAAAGAGAAAAGAATAACACCACTTCCAATTATCCCGGTGAGTGATTTGGATAAATATCTTCTTCCTAATCCAATGATCAAAAACCCGATCAAAGGAAAAAGTGGGATCAAATAAGATAATTCTAAAACATTCTTCATAAAGCCCCTCCAAACCTCCCCGAAGGGGAGGCTTTTGAAGTTTCGTTATTATTTTTATTTCCAATCATAAATGGCCGTACCCCTTCCCTTTGGAAAGGGCTGGGATGGGCCTAATGTTTCAACCTGTTCAAAAAATTTATATCCACCGAATGAATATTCCGGTACATCATTACAATGATCGCCAGCCCTACGCTTACCTCAGCTGCGGCGACTACCATTATAAAAAATACGAATAACTGCCCATCGCTTCCGGCTGATGCATTCACTGTTGCATTTTTTAAATGATGCATTTTCGAAAATGCTACCAGCAACAAATTCACAGCATTCAGCATAAGTTCAATACACATGAATATGATGATCGCATTCCGGCGTGTAAGCACTCCCACTATTCCTATACAGAATAGCGCAACAGATAAGTATATATAATAATCGATCTGCATAATAACCCCAAACCCCTAAAGGGGCTTTTAAAAGATTTATCTATTTTGAAATTTTCAAACAATAAAGATCTGCACCACCTAAGTCACCCCTTTAGGGGGACAGGGGGTTTCTATTCCTTCTTCCCAATCACAACCGCTCCTACCATAGCGCTTAAAAATAAGATGCTGCTTATTTCAAAAGGCACTACGTATTCATTAAACAATACTTTTCCTAAATTTTCTATCAAACCAATATCGCCGGTTCTTGTTTCGGCAAACTGGTTCGCTAAATCAGCTTTCTTTAATGCTGCTATTAATACTAATAATAAACTTCCTCCTGCAACTGCACCAGCTAATTTCAACCAACGATTTTTTTTGGGCTCTGTTTCCTTTTTCAGGTCCATCAGCATTAACACATAAAGAAACAACACCATGATGGCGCCGGCATATACTATTATATTGACAATGGCAAGAAACTGCGCATTAAGTAGAAGATAATGACCAGAGATAGCAAAGAATACGATGATCAGCCAGATAACACTGTGCATTGGATTTTTACTGGTAATGACCATCAATGCACTGAACAATGCAACTACAGAAAGTATCCAGAATAGTATTGGAGTAACACCCATTTCTTATAAACAGTTATTCTTCAAATCAACAATTATTAATTAATAACTATTAATTATTAATTTTTTTTCTTTCACCCAATGCCTTTGCATACGCTTCAGGATCTTCTTTAGGATGAGGGATCAACAGATCTTCTTTTTTATAAATAAATCCTTCCCGTGAATAATTTGCCGGCGCAAAAGTCTGCGATAAATAGATCGCATCTTTCGGACAAGCTTCTTCACACAATCCACAGAATATGCAACGCAGCATATTGATCTCATACTTTGCTGCATATTTTTCTTCACGGTATAAATGTTCTTCCGTTGGCAAACGTTCTGCTCCTTCCATTGTAATGGCTTCAGCCGGGCAAGCAACTGCACATAAACCACAAGCCGTACAACGTTCACGGCCTTCTTCATCACGATTCAAAATCTGTAAACCGCGGAACACGGCGCTAAAACTTCTTTTTTGCTCAGGATAATTGATCGTTGCCTTCTTTTTAAAAATATGCCGGAAAGTGATCATCATACCTTTCAGAATATTCCACAGGTAAATTCTTTCCAACGCTGTCATGGGCCTCCGATCCACCAATTTTGACCTGTTTGTTAATGCCTGCATATTATCATTTCAAAAAGTTCGCAAATATATATTTTATTAGGTCCGAAAGTCCGGTGTCCGGAAGTCAGAAAGTATTTACCCTTTTTTATTAATTCACTTTCCGTCTTTCTGACTTTCCCGTCTTTCCGACTTTTTATTTATTGAACAACAAACTCACCACCGCCGTTACCACCATATTCAGCAATGAAAGTGGGATCAATGCTTTCCAACCCAAATTCATTAATTGATCATAACGGAATCTTGGGATCGTCCAACGTATCCACATAAATACAAATACAAAAAATAATGCCTTAGTCATCAGTACCGCAAATCCAACTAGGCCGACCCACCATGCATGCCCCCAATTCGCTTCATTCACAAATGGAATATCATACCCTCCAAAGTATAATGTTGACATTACCACACCGCTGATGAACATATTGATGTATTCAGCAAACAAATAAAATCCAAGTTTCATGGACGAATATTCCTGGTGATATCCAAAGTTCAATTCATTTTCCGCTTCCGGAAGATCAAATGGCGTACGGTTACACTCAGCTAATGCACAAATAAAAAATATAATAAAGCCAAGTGGCTGGTACATGATGTTCCAGTTAAACATTCCTTCACCTTGCTGGCTAACGATCACACTTAACCTTAACGAGCCAGTCAGCATTAGTAATGCAATCAATGCAAGACCCATCGCTAATTCATAGCTTATCATTTGCGAAGCACCACGAATAGCTGCGAGTAAAGAAAATTTATTATTCGAGGCCCAACCACCGATCATGATCCCATACACACCAAGACTTACCACACCAAAAACATAAAGCATTCCAATATTAATATCTGCGATCTGCAGATTTATATCTCTTCCAAATAAATTAATTGAAGGTCCCCATGGAATAACAGCACTTGTCATCAGTGCAGTTATCATTGCGAGGGCAGGTCCGGTAATAAATAGAAATTTAGAAGAAGCACTGGGAATGATCTCTTCTTTCATGAAAAGCTTTAATCCATCGGCAACAGGTTGTAATAATCCAAATGGTCCCGCCCTGTTTGGACCGAGGCGATCCTGGATTACTGCAGCAACTTTTCTTTCGGCCCAAGTTGCATACATAGCTATAACAAGTGATACAGTTACCACAGCTAAGATCAAAATTGATTTCTCCAATAAAATTCCCCAATCGATCATTCTTATTTATTAATTACTCATTATTAAATGTCTTACTTGTCGCAGGCCCTTCTATTTTACTCAGATCAACACCCGGATCGTTCACACCACTAATACTATGAATATCCATTAACAAGTTTGGTGATTTACCACCCATTACTTCAGCAATTGTTTCTTTCGGCATTTGCAGACCGGGATATTTTCCTTGTCCGATCACAGAATGCCTGCTCACATTTTTCAATCCTTCTATCTCCCAATCATATTTATGCTTTTTATGAAAGCGACAATCATTGCAGATCCAACCCGGTTTGCCATCATAAGTTTCCACCTCGCCCCATTGATCTTTTCTTGCCGTAACTCTTAATACGTCATCACCACGAAGCCACAATGTTACTTTGCCACAACACTTATCACAATTGCGATGAGCATCCATTGGTTTAGTAAACCATACACGATTTTTAAATCTGAATGTTCTGTCAGTTAATGCACCTACAGGACATACATCGATCATGTTTCCTGAAAAATCATTGTCGATCGCTTTTGATATATATGTTGAAATTTCAGAATGATCACCACGATCCAAAACGCCATGCATACGATGATCAGTCAATTGATCGGCAACATAAGTACAACGATAACAAAGAATACACCTTGTCATGTGTAATTGTATATATGGCCCGATATCTTCTTTATCAAATGTTCTTCTTTTAAAATCATACCTCGTTCCTTCTTTGCCATGTTCATAAGAAAGATCTTGGAGATCACACTCACCAGCCTGGTCGCATATCGGGCAATCGAGTGGATGGTTGATCAATAAAAATTCAACAACACCATTTCTTGCATCAAGAACCCTTTCACTCGTTATACTTTTTACCACCATTCCATCCATTACGTTGGTACGACAACTTGCTACCAGCTTTGGCATTGGCCGCGGATCAGCTGCGGAGCCAGCTGCAACTTCAACTAAACAGGTACGACATTTACCACCACTGCCTTTCAAATGTGTATAATAACACATAGCAGGTGGAGTTACATCACCGCCAATTTTCCGTGCAGCCTGCAGCACCGTTGTGCCCGGATCCACATCAATAGTGATGTTATCAATAGTTACTTTAAATAATTTTTTTTCTTCCGCCATAATTTATTTCTCGCGGCGAACGCAACGAAAATTGCGGCGCTACGGTTTATATGTTATTTGCAACTCTTTTTATTCCGTCCTTTAACAGTACTACATTGAAGTTTACAATTAAACCTAATCTCAAGTTTGTCAACTTCAAATATGTAAGAACTTGCTTAAAATGAATATCAGCTAATGCTTCCACGCTTTTTATTTCAAGAATTACCTTATCACAAAGAATGACATCTGCTCTAAAGCCAATTTCCATCCTAATCTCTTCATGAATAAGTGGAACACCATGTTGTCTTTTAAAAGGTATCCCAGTTTTTGCCCATTCATAACAAAAAATTTCTTCATATACACTTTCAAATAACCCTGGCCCATATTGCTTATGAATTTTGAAGCAAATATCTAAAGCCAAAGTTGCTATTTCGTTCTCAGTCATTATCTGTTTTACTTCTCGCTGCGTTCGTTACACCTCTGCGACCGCTGCGTGAAACCCTACGCTACTATTTCCAACGGCTTGGCATAATTCGCCAAACCATAATTTTTTCTCAAGCATTCTTCGGGATTCAATACATGCCATTCAAATTCATCTCTGAAATGACGAATAGCTGCAGCAACAGGCCATGCTGCTGCATCACCTAATGGACAAATTGTATTTCCTTCTATCTTTCTTTGTATATCCCACAACAGATCAATATCACTCATCTTTCCTTTACCATTATCAATGTTCAATAGAATTTTTTCCATCCAACCTGTTCCTTCACGACATGGAGAACATTGACCACAACTTTCATGACGATAAAATCTTGCCAGTGTATAAGTATGTTTTACCACGCACTGATCCTCATCCATCACTATAAAACCACCACTACCCATCATTGAGCCCGTAGGGAAACCACCATCAGCCAAACTTTCATAAGTCATCATTCTCTTTTCACCCTTGGCAGTTTTCAATAATAAGTTAGCAGGCAAGATCGGAACTGATGACCCACCGGGAATACAGGCTTTTAATCTTTTGCCATTTGC
>DATDCP010000122.1:0-3172 GCA_036524255.1 Chitinophagaceae bacterium | reverse complement strand
GAGACGACGAGGAATACATTGACCATTCACCATTCACCATTGGCGAATTAGATGCAGAGGGTGATGATCCTGCTATACCGGCTGCTCCCGATGGTACTGATCTTGTTTTACGAAATCTTATTACAGGGGAAGAAAAAACTTTTCCCTTAGTAAGTGAATATTATTTTGATAAGTATGGCAAAAAATTACTGCTTGAGACAACCAGGAATTCAAAAGATTCATCAAGCAAAGCATCTGTCTTATTGATCGATCTTGGAAACATGCAGAAGAAAGCGATCAGCGCAGGAGGAAATGATTTTAAGAATTATTCTTTTTCTGAAGATGGATCACAACTCGCTTTTCTTGCTGAACGAAATGCAAAACCAAAAGACCTTCAGAAATTTTATAAGCTGTGGTATTATAAAGATGGGATGGACACGGCTACAATGATCGCTGATAAGAATTCGGTGGGAATGAAGATCGGAATGGCTATAAGTGAATTTGGAACAACCAGTTTTAGTAAAACAGGCAAGCGGTTATTCTTTGGCACTGCCCCGGTACAACCGCCAAGGGATACAACATTGGTGGATTTTGAAATGGCAAAGCTTGACATCTGGAATTATAAAGATGATTATTTGCAAACCGTTCAGTTGAATCGTTTGCAGCGTGACCTCCAGGAGAATTTTTTGGCAGTTTATGATGTCGATGCAAGTACGATCAAGCAACTTGGTTCAAAAGAATTGCCAACGGTAATTCAAACCAATGAAGGAGACGGTGAAACTTTTGTTGGTGTAACTGATTTTGGAAAAAGGGTAGAAGGCCAGTGGACAGGTAATACGCTAAAAGATATTTATGCGATCAATGTTGCAGATGGCACAAAGAAATTGGTGATCAAGGATCTGAATGGATTTATTTCACCGCAACTCATTTCTTCAACCGGCAAGTACATTATGTGGTATGATCGTAAAGCAAAAAATTATTTTATTTATGATGGAAAGGAAACGAAGAATATTACTGCAAAAATAAAGGTGCCGTTGTATGATGAAGAGAATGACACACCAGATTATCCATCACCCCATGGTATAATGGGATGGGCAAAAGAAGATACTTCAGTTTTTATATATGATCATTATGATATCTGGGTTGTTGATCCTGGCAATAAAAAAATACCGACAGCTTTATTAGGTAGGCAATCTGGAAGAAAGAATAAGATTGTGACCCGTTACATCAGGACGAATCCAGAAGAAAGATCTATTGATCCGACTAATTTATTATTCAGAAGATTTAATGAAACAGGAAAAACAAGCGGGTATGTGTTTTTCTTCCGGGGCTTCCCTTTTTATTATGAGCCTCAGAAATATTCATATGGGATTCCTGTAATGGCAAAAGATACTAAAAGATTTATTTACACCAAAGAGAGCTTTAAAGAATCGCCTGATCTGTATGTATCAAAAGACACAGTATCAATTTTTGATATTTCAGAAATAGAAAAAGTATCTTATACGTTTGACGAAACCAGACTCTCTTCCATCAATCCGCAACAAAAAACTTATAATTGGGGTACGGCGGAACTAATCAAATGGAAAGCATACACAGGAAAAGAAACGCAAGGGATAGTTTACAAGCCCGAGAATTTTGACCCAAAGAAAAAATATCCATTGATCTGTTATTTCTATGAAACATTGAGTGATGGTTTATATACTTATCACCCACCTTCACCAACACCAAGTCGTTTGAACATATCATTTTTTGTTAGTCGCGGTTATGTCGTGTTGGCGCCCGATATTCATTATGGCACGGGTCATCCTGCAAGGGATGCCTACAATCATATTGTAAGTGGTGCAAGATATTTGGTAAAGCAAGGATATATTGACAGCACCAGAATGGGTTTACAGGGACAAAGCTGGGGAGGTATCCAGGCGGCACAGGTAATTACAATGACAAAACTTTTTAAGGCAGCATGGGCAGGCGCCCCGGTTGCAAATATGACAAGTGCTTATGGCGGCATAAGATGGGAGAGTGGTGTGAATCGTCAGTTCCAATATGAAAAATCACAAAGCCGCATTGGTGCAACACTTTGGGAGAAACCAAACTTATATATTGAGAATTCTCCTTTATTTCATTTGCCTAAAGTAACAACACCATTGGTTATTATGCACAACGATGCTGATGGCGCCGTTCCCTGGTACCAGGGAATTGAATTGTTCACTGCTATGCGCAGGTTAAATAAAAAAGTGTGGATGCTTAATTATAACGGAGAAGCGCATAATCTGGTTGAAAGAAGAAACAGAAAAGATATTCAAATAAGAGAACAGCAATATTTCGATTGGTTATTAAAAGATGAAGTTCCGCCAAAATGGATCACGGAAGGTGTACCAGCTGTGAAGAAGGGAAAAGATTGGGGGTTGGATTATTAATGCGATAATTTGATGATTTGATGATGTGCCAATTAGCCAATGATTTCTATATATAAATGATTTTCATTAACGGATCGGCACATTTCCAAATTGGCAAATCACTATGCTGCTTTCATACTGATATATTTCACCAAACTTCTTTTGGCAACAGGGAGGAGTGTTTCTTCGACAGGGAATCCTAATTCAATTTGTATAGCATATACAGCTGGATTCGGAAGCTGGCTGCGGTATTTTATCAGTTCAGATTTTATGCTTTCAAACGTGTTTATAAAATTTTTGTCCCAGCTATTTACATAAGCTGTTTTCATACTCCTGTATTTTTCATCATGTTTTTCAAAGAAGGAAAGACGATAATGATAAACCAGTGTTTGCTTTTGAGAAGTTGTATTTAAAAAGAAATAACCTTCTTTTGTATCAAGAGGCATAATACCAATAGGGTTGATGATTATTTTATCCTCAACCATTTCATAAATTTCGACACCATTGTTGATCGTGCCTTTCATCTCGCCTGCTGAATAGTTTATGATATCTTCCAGTTCCTGCATCAGTTCATCGTCCTCTATCATTTGCTCATAGAGCATTTGAAGTTTTTCCATTTGGATGCCGGTGAGTTTTTTTGGGAAATGTTCCTGCAAGAATTTTTTGTTCTCACGAAAGGCGATCAGGTTATTGAAATGAAAAATAATATCAGAAAGTTGCGGGTATAGTTTGCTTTCGTGGAAGTATTTATTTATTTCTTTCAGGTAGGCGAGAAGGGTATATTTTTTTAATTCGAA
>DATDCP010000121.1:0-5091 GCA_036524255.1 Chitinophagaceae bacterium | reverse complement strand
GAAGTGGTGGATGCAGATCCAAAGAAGGGAGCTTTTCTTTCTCCCATTTTATTAATGAATGATAAACCACACACTGCAAAAGAAGCACATGAAATAGAAGCGTTCGGCCCGGTAAGTACTATTATGCCGTACAAGAACTTAGATGAAGCAATTGAATTAGGAAAACTTGGCAAGGGAAGTCTTTGTACAACGGTGGTAACTGCGGACTATAAAATCGCTAAACAATATGTGATCGGTACTGCTACACATCATGGAAGAATTTTGGTGTTGAATAATGAATGTGCTAAAGAAAGTACAGGGCATGGCTCACCGTTGCCATTATTAATACATGGAGGTCCGGGTCGTGCGGGGGGTGGCGAAGAAATGGGTGGCATTCGTGGTGTAAAACACTATATGCAAAGAGCTGCATTGCAGGGTTCGCCAACTACGCTTACTGAAATTACCGGCGTTTATCAGCAACATGGAAAAGGAAAAGATCCGGGTAAGCATCCATTTAAAAAATATTTTGAAGAGCTACAAATCGGCGACCAGATCGTAACTGAAAAAAAAATAATTACCAGCGAAGACATTAATAAGTTTGCAGAGCTAAGCGGCGATCATTTTTATGCGCATATTAAAACAACTGATTTTACCGGGACAATGTTTGAGCAGCAGGTGGCGCATGGATATTTTGTTATGAGCATTGCTGCAGGTTTGTTTGTTGATAGTTATGAAAAAAATCCTGTGCTGCTGAATTATGGAATAGATGAACTTCGCTTTACCAAACCGGTTTATCCAGGCGCTGAAATTCATATCCGTTTTACTTGCAAGGAAAAACTACCAAGTGATAAAAGAGTTGTTGAAAAGCATGAAGATCTTAAAAGAGGCGATGATATTGAAAAAGGCATTGTGAAATGGTTGGTGGAATTTATTGATGAAACAAATGAGATAACAGGGGTAGCGACTATTTTAACAATGGTGGCAAAAACCCCTGTCCACTAAGTGGAACTTAGGTTCAAAAATTTTCCTTTAAAGAATCTGTACTAAAAAGAAAGAAACTAACTTAGAAGTTATGAGTGGGTATGTAAAGACAGAAACGCATAAAGGAATTACGTCCATCGAATTCTTTCATCCGCAAAGCAATTCATTACCGGCAAAAGTTTTACATGATCTTTCAGTAGCTATTCAGCATGCTGGACAAGATCCTGATACCATCGTTATCATTCTTCGTTCCGCAGGAGAAAAAGCTTTTTGTGCTGGTGCTTCATTTGAAGAACTGGTAGAAATAAAAAATGAGAAGGAGGGCCTGGCATTTTTTAGTGGCTTTGCTCATGTAATTAATACAATGCGGTTGTGTCCCAAGTTTATCATTGGCCGCATTCATGGTAAATGTGTAGGGGGTGGAGTTGGATTAGCTGCTTCTGTAGATTATGCAATTGCTAGTGAAGCTGCAGAAGTAAGATTAAGTGAATTAGCAATAGGCATTGGCCCATTCGTTGTTGGCCCGGCTGTTGAAAGAAAGATCGGAACATCTGCATTTAGCCAATTATCAATTGATGCGGTTCATTGGAGGAATGCGGATTGGGCAAGAAGAAAAGGATTATTTGCAGAACTGCATAACACCACAGAAGAAATGGATGAATCGATCCAGCGACTTGCTGATACACTTTCACATTCCAATCCTGATGCAATGGCTGAAATGAAAAAAATATTTTGGAAAGGCACAGAGCATTGGGATCATCTATTGATTGATAGGGCGAAGATCAGTGGTCGACTGATCTTAAGTGAGTTTACAAAAAATGCTATCGCAAAATTTAAAAAATAATACATACTCGCTTTAATAATTACTTCTACCACCAAAGTGGTATTGTCAGCCATTTAAACATCGTGTAGCTTTCACTATACCTTTTAACTTCTTTGCTTAAAATCTATGTATGAGCATCAAACATTTTGGCTGGTTGCCGGATTTCCCGGACATAAGAGATCGTCTTTATAGTTATAGCAAGCCTAATGATAAAACTGTACCTGAATATGAAAAGAAAGAATCGATAAAAGATATGCGGGAGAAAGCAGGCTCAAAATCTAAAAAGAGAGTGCTTGCTAAAAACATATTACCCGGGAAATCAGAGATCGATACAAAATATTTTTGTCCACCGGATGACCAGGGGCCTAACAATTCCTGTACTGCGCATGCTGGTACTTCCCTCGTAGAATATTTTGAAAACCGCATCAGCGGTAACTATGAGAAGAAATCAAAAATGTTTTTATATAAGGTGACCCGCAATCTTATGGATTTTGAAGGTGATACAGGCGCATTTGTACGCAGTACGATGAAAGCTCTTGTGCTTTTTGGCGTTCCTCCGGAAAAATATTGGCCTTACACAAATGATAAAATAAAAGAAGAGCCTTCACAGTTTTGTTACGCATTTGGCCAAAACTACCAGGCTATACAATATTACCGGCTGGACAAACAAAATATAAAACGTGATGAAGTGTTACAGGAGATCAAGATCAATGTAGTAAAGCAATTGCCTGTAATGTTTGGATTCACTGTTTATAATAATATCAGTGCAAGTAAAAAAAATGGCGGCCTGATCGCATTTCCATCAAAGAAAAATAAACTGCTTGGCGGACATGCTGTTGTTGCAATAGGGTATGATGATAAAAAAGTAATAGAGATACCAGAGGATAATGATAAAACCACCGGAGCATTTAAGATCCGTAACTCATGGGGCGAGGATTGGGGAGACGAAGGTTATGGATGGCTACCCTATAAATATTTGGAAGAAGGACTTGCCAAAGATTTCTGGTCCATCATTAAAAATGAATGGGTCAATAATAAAGAGTTTGAATAGATCATTAAACCTAAAACCTATTTTATGCCTAAAGGATACGCCCTGGTGATCGGCCTCAATACGGTTGACCCAGTACATTATGATGGTTGGGATGGTGCATTGAATGTATGTGAAGCGGATGCCAAAAAAATATTCTCCTATCTTAAAACGAAAAAATTCGGATCTGTTACAAAACTGTTTACTAAAGAAGCTACAAGGGCAAACGTTATTTCTGCGCTTGATAAAATGGCCACTGATGCTAAAGCGGGTGACCTGGTAGCAATTTATTATTCAGGGCATGGAGGAAATGAGATACCTGATCTGAATAAAGACGAAGACGATCCATGGTCAGATCGTTTTGATGAAACATGGTGTCTCTATGATGCGCAATTGGTAGATGATGAATTGTATTATCAATGGAAGAAATTTAAAAAGGGTGTAAGAATAGTCGTCATGTCAGACAGTTGTTTCAGCGGTGATATAGCGAAGATGATGGTTTCAGCAAAAAGAGGCCCTTCTAAAGCGATGCCAAAAAAAGCAGGAGAAAAAACATTTAAGAAAAATAAAAAGTTTTATACGAAACTTGTCAAAGAACTTGCTTCTAAAGAATTAAAAACCTTTAAGACAAATAAAAAAGGAAAAATTGTTGCAAGCCTTTTGCAGATCTCCAGCAGCCAGGAATTTCAAACTTCCAATGCAGAAACAGATCAGTTCCCGAATAACAGTTTATTTACCGCTGTGTTTTTTAAAATGATAAAATCACAAAAGAATACAAAGTCGTACGAGCAATTGATTGCTGTCTTAAAAAAGTCAATGCCTGATTTCCAAATGCCAAAAGAACAAATGCTCGGTGATCTGAGTTTAAAACTACAATTGAATAAACCTTTCTCTATTTAAATTATTTATGTATGCAAACAGCAACTGGAAAGATCGAGCTGATCATTAATACCGCATCTTTTCCAACAAAAGGAAAAACTTTATCAAGATCAAAACTCGATTTTGTAAGTAAATTGAAAGCGGATGGAATAAAATTACAGGTAACTGATTTCGCTCCCCCTAAAAAGACAAAGACCAAAGGCCCTTTATCTTCTTCATCACAAAAACTGCTTGCAAAAACCAATGTTTCAGAAGCCGAAGTAAATCCATGGGATCTTGCCCACATGGTAAATGATCAAATAAAAACCAATCAAAGTTTTGTGGAGCCTGATCTTGTCAGCGAATTTATTGTTGACAATAAAGTTCGTGGTGGCATGAAGAATGTAAAAAGCGCCATTTTGAAAAGTGAAGGGAGCCCGGATGATTTTGATCCCGACTGGAATCCGCATGAAAATTCTATATGGCATCTTGATAAAAAATATTCCCAGCTACTTGATGCAAGAAATGAAGTAATGGCCAATGACGATGGATATACAATTCGGATTGGTCATCTTGATACGGGCTATTCTAACCATCCTCAAAACCCACCTAAGCTTAGCAAAAGGCTGCAAAGAAATTTTGTAGAAGATGAAGAACCCACTGATGCAACCGATAAAAATATGGGCGGCACTTTAAAAATGCCCGGTCATGGCACAGGCACATACGGTATACTTGCCGGAAATATTTTTAAAACAGCAGATGGTAAGTTCAATGATTTTCTTGGTGGCGCACCTTTTGCCGAAATTATTCCATGCCGGATAAGTAACAGCGTTGTGTTGTTTAAAGCAAGCAATTTTGCAAAAGCATTACAATACCTGATCGATCTGAATAATAACGGCACAAGAGTTCATGTTGTTTCAATGAGCATGGGCGGTGTCCCCTCTCAACTATGGGCCGATACTATCAATGCCGCTTATGATGCAGGTATCACGGTGGTAACGGCTGCAGGAAATAATTTCAACGGGTTACCAACAAGAAAGCTTATCTATCCTGCACGGTTTAATAGAGTGATCGCAGCTTGCGGAGTTACTTATGATTATTCTCCTTATTTCATAAAAAAGCTTGGCGAGATGCAAGGGAACTGGGGCCCGAAAAAAAATATGGGAAGGGCGATGGCTGCATTTACCCCCAATACGCCATGGGCAATGATGAACAGGAAAACCATAAGTTTTTCCGGTGCAGGAACTTCTTCTGCAACGCCTCAAATTGCGGCAGCAGTAGCTTGTTACTACAAAAAATATCATAATGAACTTGACAAGCTTGAACCGTGGATGAGGGTAGAAGCAATTCGCAATGCTCTTTATTCAACCGCATTAAAAAAAGTAGCAAAGGCAGAAGAAGATTATAGTGTTTATTTCGGCAA
>DATDCP010000120.1:0-4460 GCA_036524255.1 Chitinophagaceae bacterium | reverse complement strand
TTATCCTATTGAATCAACCTTACCGGAGTCTTGCCGTATCGCTGCTAACCAAACAAAATTTTCCAAAGGAAGCAAAATTTCCCCCTTATGATGATATTGCGTGGACACTTGGTTTATTATATGGCGTGGATGTGAAAGCAGAAGACAGCGTAAAATATGCGATCGAAGATCTGAAGTTGATTACCGAAGAAGTTAAGTATCCCGGCAAACTGGCTGGCAATGGAAATAATTATCTGATAAACTACAAAGCCCAGAATACGGTTTTGCCGGCATTGTACTGGTTGAAAAAAAATATTCCGGATTCCAGAGCGTTCGTCCTGGATACCATTCTTTCACTAAAAGAAATGAAAGATACTTTAGCTGCCGGATCTGTTTTGATAAAAGGACTTACTGCTGAGCAGGGAGAAAAACTGGCTGCAGAATTCAGCCTCGATCTGCTGGCACTTAAAACTGATCCTTCCGTAAGGCAACATGAAGTTACATTACCCAAAGTGGCTATTTATCATACATGGATTGACACACAGGATGAAGGATGGGCAAGATTCACTTTTGATCAAAGAGGAATTCCATTTACATCAATCAGCAAGGATGATCTTAAGGCAGGTGCACTGAGAAATAAATTTGATGTTATTCTTATCCCGAATGTAAGGACTTCTTTGAGTGGGTTTATACATGAGATTGACACAAAATTTGGCCCAATGCCTTATACCAAAACAGCGGAATTTCCATCACATGGCACGCCTGATGAAACAGATGATATGACGGGCGGACCTGGGTTTGATGGTTTGGAGCAATTGAGTCAATTCGTGAAATCGGGAGGTGTATTAGTTACATTGGCGCAGGCATCACAAATTATTGCAAACAGCGGTATTGCAAAAAATCTTCAATCCTATGATGCCTCAGGATTATTTCATCCGGGTTCCGTAGTAAATGTAAAAGCCCGTAAACCGAATCACCCTATACTTTATGGATACCCAGAAACTTTTCCAATCTTCAAAGGAAATACGCCGCTCCTGCAGGTAGAGAAATATAACCGGGATATGATATTGCTGCAATATGGCAGTAAACCATTGAAGGATGAAGAGAAATATACGGGACCAGTTATGGGCTTACCTGATAAAAAAACAGAAGTAAAGAAGGAAGAAAGTAAAAAGGAAACACCTTATGTGCTTTCAGGAATGGTTAGAAATGAACAATCTATTATTGGACATGGAACGATCTTTAATGTGCCTGTCGGTTCAGGAAGAGTAATAGCATTCACTTTTGATCCTTTACATCGTTATCTTAATCATCATGACGCACCATTGGTTTGGAATGCGCTTATCAACTGGAATCATCTGGCAAATTATTGATTATACCGGTGACCAAATCTGGCTCCTCACACATTACCGTTGATTAAACAGTAAAATAATTCAGCTGCTGAAGCGTTTTACAACCATGAAAAACCTGGTGCTATTCGTCTTAATCTCAGCCCTAACCTTTACCTCTGCAGCACAAAAGCCATGGGAATTAGGCGCTGAGTATATGATGCCAATTGGTAAAGGATATAAAAGCAATATTGCAGGACTTCGGTATGAAAATTTCAATGATAAAACCAGTTTCAGTTTCGGTATCACGTACCATTTTTCTGCAAGGGATTCTTATGGTGGCTTTAAAGGCTATGGAATGTGGGCTGGTTTCAGAAATAGTTTTGGAAGCAATGCCAGTGGCAGTAACCCATTTATCGGTTTAAGAGTATTATTTGCTTTTGAAAATTTTGAAGGAAAAACTAACCTGGGCAGTTTAATGTTTACTCCTATTGGCGAAGCGGGATATCATTTTGTTTTTGGAGATCATTTTTTCACGACTCCATCGATTGGCTACGGCTACCAAATAAAAGTGACTAAAGAACATAATACAAGGGACCAGGATGAGGGTGGCCGTATTATTCCAGGACTTTCTGCTGGTTATAGATTTTGATTATCATTCTTCTTCCTGTTAAACCAAAACCAAAACGGAACGCCACTCAGCATTAATGCCATGCCAATTCCAGCTTCTCTTGGTCTTTCAATAATTGTATTGAAGAATAATGCAGCACAAAATAGAATAACAATTCCAGGCACTACCGGGTATCCCCATACTTTATAAGGCCTTGGTGCATCCGGCATTCTTTTGCGTAGAATAAAAACACCGATTGTTGTCAATCCATAAAAAATAAAAATGGAGAATATGACCATGTCGGTCAATTGATCAAAGCTACCGGTTAATACAAGGATACTTGCCCAAATGCCCTGTATCCACATGGAACCTCCGGGTACACTTGCTTTATTTAGAGTAGCGGCTTTTTTAAAAAACAATCCTTCTTTTGCCATTGCATAAAATGTACGACAACTTGAATATATTGTAGCATGATTACAACCAAGCGTTGTTATTGCTATCAATACAGCAATAAACAAACTGCCATTTTCTCCCCAAAAAACTTTTACAGCTTCCACTGCAGCAATACTGTTCTGGCTTTTATAAATTGATTCTAGTTGAGGAATAGAAAGTAATGACAAGTAAGTCATGTTAGTAAAAAGATAAAGACAGATAATAATAAACATGCCGATAGCAAGCCCCAATGGAATATTCTTTTTTGCATTCTTTACTTCACCGCCAATAAATCCGATTGAGGCCCAGCCCTGGTAAGCCCAAAATGCTGCCAGCATTGAAACAAAAATCGCTGAAAAGGTTACTGGTTGTCCAGTTGATGATTCTGTGCTAAACACACCGGATAGGTTTGAGTGAGAACTGCTCAATCCAAAAATGATGATCAGCAAAATTCCGATAACAACCAGGGCAAGCAGAAATGAGCTGAGCCTGGCGCCTCCTTTTAGTCCTTTGCTATTGATCCATGTAAGGATAAGAATGGAAATGATAGCAAGGAGCTTAACATTAAAATCTTTAAAGGGATAAAAAACTCCAAACAGGTTTACGTCTGCCCACGATTCGAGAACAGGTGGTAGATGTTCTATGCTATTTACTGATTGAGAAAAGATATAAGCCAATGAAGAAATGGCAGCAGTTTGTATTACTGCAAACATTGACCATCCAAAAATATAAGCGGTCTTTTTATTATAAATTTTTTGATAATAGGAATATTCCCCACCAGTATCAGCGAGTAATCCTGCTACTTCCGCATTGCACAATGCGCCGAATAAACTAATAATGCCACCCAGTATCCATGCGATCAATACCCAACCGGGTGAATGTAATTCAGCTGCCATCGGCGCCACCTTCTTATACACACCAGAACCGATCACATTGGCAATAACGATTACAACCACCAGGCTCATGCCCAATGACTGTTTTAGGTGGGGGGACGATGTCATTAAAAATATTTAATGAAGGAAATTACATCTTTTCATCTGCACTCGGCCCATACATACCCGGAACGGGGACATCAAGCAAACGCAGATAAACTGATAACTGGCCGCGATGATGAAACAAGTGATTGAAAGCCCAGCCACGTATAGATACTTTCTTGGGTAAACTGAACATAACCTGCTCCCCTCTTCTTACTGTCCATGGTTTATTAAAGTCTTCATCAGACATATTATTCAGATCCGCAATAGCTTTATCAAGATGTAATTGAAAAGTCGCCATTAGTTCCTCTTGTGTATTCGCATCGGGCAGGATTTTGTAATCTTTCATAAAATCGAAATCATCGATATGAATAATATTAGAAGCCCATTGAGTAGTATCTGCTACATGCGTTGCCAGGCGGCCAAGCGACATTGACTTTTCATGGGGTTTCCAGTCTTTTTTATCCATTGGAACTTTCTCCAGCATTTTTTTTGTCATTGATGATTCGTGTTTCAATTCAGCAATAAAAGCATCTTTGATAGCCATAATTTTATTTTTAGTTACAAGGTTATGTATTCTTTTTAAACAACATATTGTATAATTGAAAAAGACCGGCTAAAATGAAAACAATTCCCATAAAAATATTTAAACCTTTATTACTTGTTTTTAGTTTCGTGATCATCCATTTACCGCCATGTATATAAACCGCAAGCCCCGCTAGAGAGCCAATCCCCGCTCCTGCAGTAAACAAGTTAAACTGTGTAGCTGTTGGCTGCAATACATTACTATTCAGCAATTGTGTACTCCATAGGAACCAAAAAGGAATTTGTGCCGGATTTATTCCGCTTACTACTACTCCCAATAAAAACCGATCCATTTTATTATTTAACAACAATCCTTTCTTTGCACTGATTTGCTTGCGTGCCATTATAAAAGCCAAAACCCCTAATACAAGAAATACAATAACTGTGAGCCAGCCCATGATAGCGAATAACTGTTTGTGTTCCACTACCCAATCCATTCCCGTTAATGCAAGTCGCAAATAAATAATTTCAACCAAAACAATTCCCAAACCATATTTCCATGCATTGCGCAGATTTTCCTGTACGCTCAATTGAGTTGCGGTCAGATTCATG
>DATDCP010000119.1:0-15990 GCA_036524255.1 Chitinophagaceae bacterium | reverse complement strand
GGAATAAATTGAGTGATCAATGTTGGCTTGATGGCTTCGTGTAAAGAACCAATATTAAAATCAGTCACAACTCCCGTTATTTCTGCATGCCATCCGTTCAAACCGATCCAGAATCTTTTACCTAATGCTTCTTCATTTGATGCAAATCCAAGTTCCTTTACTAATGTTTCATTAACTACTGATTTAGGAAATCGCAAGCCTTCCGGTACGGATTCTGATACTGCAGTTGTGTCCGCAATTGTAAAAAATCTGCCTGCCTTTAAATGCAACCCGTATACCTGGCAAAACTTATCATCGGTCATAATAGTGGTTACAGATTTTAGATTCGGATCCTCACGGCCTATCAGGCTCATCCTTGTACCCCAATGTGTGTTTTCTCCCCCACTCGGAGGACTTGTTGAAAATGACCAGTCTTTTACACCAGGGATTGTTTTGAGTTCTGCTGCAAGCAATTCCTTTTTTGCAACGTTACCGCCTGGTGGTAATCGCACCATTACAACATTATCCTTATCAAAGCCCAGGTTTTTGTGACGCAAATAATTCATTTGTTTACCTATTAACAATAACCCGATAAGTAAACAAACTGAAATGCTGAATTGTGTTATTACCAATCCTTTTCTTAACAAAGGTGTTCCCTGGTTTGTATTTACTGAACCTGACTTTAAAACAGAGGCTGGTTGAAATCTCGTAATGATCCATGCAGGATAGATGCCAGCCAATAAAGCGGTGAAAAAGATACCTGCCAATAAGGAGATCATTATCCCCGGAGAACCCCAAATATCAAAAGTGATATCCTTACCTGTAAGATCATTTATATATGGTAATGCAAGTTTGGAAATAAAAATGCTTAATACGGCGGCAAATAAAACCAGCATCAATGCTTCACTAAGAAATTGTCTTATCAACTGGAAACGTCCGGCTCCAATTGATTTACGTACGCCAACTTCTTTTGCACGGGTAAGTGATTGAGCTGTTGACAGGTTGATAAAATTAATACATGCCAATATCAACACGGCAAAACCAACAGTTCCAAAAAACCATAACCATTGCGTATTGATCGCTTTGATCCACTCACCTCCCCCGGCATATTTAGCATTAAAATGAACATCCCTTAACGGTTGTATTTCAGTTTCAACGTGCGAATCCTTTCCCATCCATGGCTGGTTATTTAGAAACCTGTCATTGATACTTTTCAATCCTGCTCTAAGGCCAGCATCCGATTTCGTTCCTTTGGGTAAAACAATGAATGTTGACCCTCCCGATACTGAACCATAATGTTTGGTGCTGGTCATTAAATATTTTTCATTATCAGAAAACGAAAGCAACATCGAAGCAGGTAAATGGGTATTTCCCGGAAAATCTTTTATTATGCTGCCTACTGTAATATTGAAACTATCATTGTATGTAAATGCTTTTCCGATAGGATCTTCATTACCAAAGAATTTTTTTGCAGTCTCTTCTGTCAACACTGCCTGGTATGGCTTTCTTAATGCTTCATAAGCGTTCCCTTTTACAATTTTCACATCAAACACATCAAGGAATTCTGGGTCGGTCATCATCACACGATCCTGTTTGAATCGTTTTGTAGGATTGATCTGAACTATTGACTGAAAAGGATGATGAACTTTGGTTATATACTCCAAACCGGGAATATCTTTTCGCATCTGGTCAGCTAAAGGAAAAGGCGTTGAGTAATGAAATTCCTTTTTTCCAAAATCAACCCACACAGTATTTAAACGATATGTTCTATCAGCTTTGCTTTCATACGCATCGAAGCTCAATTCATATTTTATAAATAATCCTATCAGCAAACAGACAGTAATACCTAGTGTCAGTCCGACAATATGTAATGACGTGGTTAACTTTTGACGGCTAAACCGGCGGAGTATGAATAGAATGTTTTTAAATATCATAAATAGGGTTTTATTCTGTTCTTAATGATTTCACCGGGTTGGTCAATGCAGCTTTTATTGCCTGGAAACTTATAGTGATCAACGCGATCACCGCTGCCAGGATGCCAGCTGATAAAAACATCCACCATGGCATGGATATGCGATAAGCAAAATCCTCTAACCATTTATTCATAAAATACCATGAAACAACAAAGGCAGGGATCGCTGCAAAAGCAACCAGTTTTAAAAAATCTTTTGACAGTAGCGCAACAATTGTTGATGTATCTGCGCCTAATACTTTCCTGATACCAATTTCTTTGAGCCTTTGCATGATCGCAAATGCAGAAAGTCCAAACAAACCCAAACAAGCAATAAAAATGGCAAGAGATGCAAAAATGATCAGAATTGTTTTTTGCCGCTGCTCAGCTTCATAAAGTCTTGTAAAATTTTCATCGAGGAATGTATACTGGTAAGGCGTGTCCGGAAGAAAATTTTTCCATGTTGATTCAATACGGTCAAGAGCTGCCGGTATATTTGATCCGGAGATCTTGATCGATATCCTTCCATAAGAATTTGCGCCCCTTGGCACCAATAAAACAAGCGGCGTGATTTTTTGATGTAATGACTCAAAATGAAAATCATTGAATACACCTATGAGTTTTCCCCTGCGATTACCATAACCAAAATTTTTACCTACCGCATCAGCATAATTTTTAAACCCAAGAATATTTGCAGCCGCTTCATTGATAAGGAAAGCGGAGGTATCCAGGCTAAAATCTCTTGAAAATCCCCGGCCGGCTACTACTTTTATTCCATAAGTTGAAATAAAATCATGGTCAGCTGATACAAATTTTATATCCACATTCACAGGAGCCAGTGTATCCGCAGATTCCATTCGTGTTCCCATCGCATCCAATAATCTTCCCGTAGGAATACGGGATGAACGCCCAACATTTTTTATATTGGAATTTGCCAACAATTCATTCCTGAATGCCTCATACCGATCATTAAGTTGCGTAGGATAAGGAAGGCTTACAATATGTTCTTTATCGAATCCCAGTATTTTGTTCTGCATATAACGCATTTGCCAAAAAACAATTCCCGTAGCAATGATGAGAATAATTGAAATGGCAAACTGGAACGTAACAAGAACTTTTCTAAAAGAAATACCACCTCCTGCCTTCAAAAAACCTTTCAGAACTTTTATTGGCTGAAATGATGACATGAACAATGCCGGGTAAATTCCGGATATGATCCCCACAACAAAAGGTATCAGCAAAAGAGGAACAATGATCTGCCATTTTAATAAAATATCGGTCGTAAGGTTTTGCCCGGAAATTTTGTTTAACCAGGGCAACGCTATCCATGTAAGAGCTATTGCTATGATCATTGAGATATAGGAAACTAAAACTGATTCACTCAGAAACTGAAAAACAATTTCTTTTCTTTCAGCCCCGGCAACTTTTCGAATACCAATTTCTTTTGCTCTTAATGTTGATCTTGATGTTGAAAGGTTCATATAATTGATACAAGCGATCAACAAAATGAATAATGCAATGGCTGAAAAAATATAAACTCTTTTTATATCACCATTTTCCTCTGCCTCGTAATCGGTGTGAGACTTAAGATGTATATCCGTTAATTTTTGAAGGCCAAGTGTTGTCCATTCTGAAGCCTTATGTTTCGGACCAGTTTCAACATGTTTGTCAATAAAAGCAGGGAATCGGGCTTCTAACTTTTTTGGATCATAATGTCCAGGTAAGCGGATATAAGTAAAAAATGAATTATTGCCCCAATTGGTTCTCAGGTTTTCTGCTCCATATATTAATGTATCATTTAGTGTATTAAACGACAGCATGATCTCAGGATGAAAGTGAGTGTTGGAAGGAAAAGCTTTGTAGACCCCTGTAACTTTAAAATCAAAATAGTTGCCCAGGTTAATACGGATCATTTTGTTCATAGGCTCGTCATTACCAAAATACTTTTTGGCTATCTCTTCCGTCATCATCACAGTATATGGATCTGATAAAGCTCTTTTTGGATCGCCTTTTACAACATCTGCTTTAAAAAAATTGAAAAAATGATCATCAGCAAACATCACATTGTCTTCATTAAACATTTTCTCTTCATACTTCATCGGTGTGGTACCATTGCTAATAGTACGGGTTAGATCTTCTATTTCTCCAAAATCATTTTTCAACAATGGCGCAAATGGAGGAGCAATTGTGCTTAATGTAAGCGAAACCGCTTTTGTTTCCGCGTTTAAAAAAGTCCTTGTAACACGATAAACCCTGTTTGCATTTGGCTGGTATTTATCATAGCTCAACTCATTTAAGATATAAGTAAGGATCAGCATGCAACAAGCTAGTCCCACGGTTAATCCAAAAATATTTATGAAAGAAATGAACTTGTATTTTACAAGATTCCGGTAAGCTATTTTTAAATAATTTTTTATCATGACAGTGTTTTTATTCTGTTCTTAATGATTTTATCCCGAAATAATCGGGATGCGGCACTACTCACTCCGTTCGTAGTGATTTCACCGGGTTTGTCAACGCAGCCTTTATTGCCTGGAAACTCACAGTCAGTAATGCAATTGCCAATGCAGCAATAATTGCAATACCAAACACCCACCAACTGATGCTAACCCTGTATGGAAAATCTTTTAACCAACTATTCATTGCCCACCATGCAATAGGAAAAGCAATAAGAGAAGCGATCATAACTAACACCAGGAAATTTTTAGACAGCAATCCAACAATATCAAAAGCATTTGCCCCTAATACTTTTCTTATACCTAATTCTTTTGTTCTTTGTTCCGCACTAAATGCTGCCAAGCCAAATAATCCCATACATCCAACAACAATTGCCATGATTGTGAATATCCAAAGCAGGTCGCTCAACTTCGCTTCTGCCTTATACATTGTAGAATAAGTTTCATCCATGAACTTATAATCTAAAGGGAAGCCGGGAACGAATTTGTCCCAGACATTATTTATGTAAGCAATTGTGTTTTTAATATCCGCTGTTTTTAACTTAACAGCAACGGCAAACACAACCTGCGGATAAACATGAATTACTGATGCAGTAACTTTTTCATGAAGGCTCTTATAATGAAAATCATCGACCACCCCAATTACTTTTCCTCTTTTGATGGGGTTAAGTGTATCTATCGGCGACCATTCGTTCCAGCTTATTGGCTGGCCGATCGCTTTTTCAGGTGTACCAAAACCCCATTCTTTTACCGCTGTTTCATTAATGATGAAGGCCTCTTTTACATCTGTCGCCATATCTTTTGAAAAATCCCTCCCCGCAACGATCCTTAAGCCCAATGTTTTTACATAATCATGATCACCAATAAATACATTGGCAGAACGATCTTTTTCTCCATCGTTGCCTGTTGTTTTAACACCATCACCCGCATATCGGTCACCTGGCAAACCGTAACCTGAAGTAATCGACACTATCTCAGGGGAACGTTTTAATTCCGATTTAAACGATTCTAATTTACTTTCTAAATCGCCTCTTACCTGGAAATAAACGACCTGCTCTTTATTAAAACCAATATCCGTTTTGTTTAAAAACTCTGTTTGCCTGTAAACAATAGTTGTAGAAACGATTAGCAATACAGAAAGTGAGAATTGGATCACAACCAATGCTTGTCTTAACCATGCCCCGCCTCCACTGCCAATAAGCTTCATATTCTTTAAAACTTTTATCGGCTGAAAACCTGATAACACTAAAGCGGGATAAATACCGGCGATCATACCAATTACAATTCCTGCAGCCAATATTATTAAACCAAGAATTGGATTGGCAAATGGATTAAACTCAATTGATTTACCGGTAAATTGATTTAACAATGGAACAATAAGGAATGTAGCAATAATTGCGAGCATCATTGATAATACGGAAAGCAAGATCGTTTCACTAATAAATTGTATAATAAGTTGCTTTCTTTCTGCGCCGATCACTTTTCTTACACCAATTTCTTTTGCTCTTCTGAATGACCGTGCAGTAGCGAGGTTTACAAAATTGAAACAGGCGATCACTAAAACAAATAAGGCAATAATGGTTAATGCTTTTACATAAGTTTTATTACCCCGAACAGCGTTATCATAAATAAAATCAGCAGACTGAAGATGAATATCTTTTAATGGTTGAAAAAAAGGAAGAAATGTAGAACCGGCCTGAGTCAAAGTCGGAAATATTTCCTTTTTCATATGTGCCTGGAACTTGTCCTGCAATTGTTGCACATTCGCTCCGGGTTTTAATTTCACATAGGTATAAAACTGGTGCCATGTCCATCTTTCCATTCTTTCTTTTGGAATACCTGCCGTTTGCAATGATAACAGGTAATGAAAATCCAAATGAAAATGCTCAGGCAGATTGGCAAGAACTCCTTTTACAGTCACTGTATCCTTATCAATATAAATTGATTTATTAATTGGGTCTTCAGTACCGAAATATTTTTTTGCCAGGTCTTCAGTAAGAACAACAGTTTTTGGTTCACTAAGAGCCGTAGCAGGGTCTCCTTTACTAAACTGCAAAGAAAATATTTCAAAAAAAGAAGATTCAACAAACCAACCCTTTTCCTCGTAATTCCTTTTTTCACCCGCCTCCATCAAAAATTTATCGATCGACATTAATATGCGGGTCGTGGTATCAACTTCAGGGTAGGTTCGTTTTAAGAAAGTGGCAAATGCCGGTGCTGAAATAGCTGCATAGGTAATATTGTCGTTATCATTTCTTTGTTCATAAACACGATAAACATTTTCCCCACCTGGAATACTTTTATCATATTGCCATTCGTCCCACACAAAAAGGCCGATCACCAGGCAACCAATAATCCCAATGGTAAGACTTGAAATATTAATAATAGCAAACCCCTTATAACGTAATAAATTTCTAATGGCTGTTTTTAAATAGTTTCTAAACATGGCTATGTTTTAAAAGTTATTTAATTTCTGTTTTATGTAACAACATTATTCAATCGATATTCACTCTCTTATTTTCTCAAAATCCTTTTCTAATCCTCCAAATCACGGTTCTATTCAGCTCTCAAAAGTTTGATCGGGTTTGTTTTTATAGCCTGCCATACTTTAATTCCAGATGTGATAGCGGCTATAATAAATAATACAAGCACTGAATTCACCAAGGTAGACACTGCTATACCTGCATTCACACTGAATATCATATCGAGTAAAAGTTTTGTAAGTGCATATCCACCATAACAACCTATTGCAGCGCCAATAAGAAATATCCAGAAGTACCCGCGGTTAACTAATAAAAGAATATGACCTGATCTTGCGCCAACAACTTTTCGTAGCGCTATCTCTTTCATTTTTTTAACGATTGTAAGCGAAACCAATCCAAACAATCCTGTAGCAGTCAGTAAAATTGAAATGATCGCAAACCAGAAAAAAATCTTTGCAATACTATTGGTTGTCTGGAAAGCTTCCTTTTTTATTTCATTTTGATAAAAACCGGTAAAGGGTTTCATGGGAAATACTTTTTTCCATACATCTCTTGTTTTTGCATATACAAGTTCCAGGTCTGAGATCTTGCTTTGTATAACGAGAAACTGGTACCTGTTTTCTTTACTCAGTTTCATTACAATGGGTTCTTTAGGTTGAAACAGCTCATCAAGCTGAAAATCCTTTAATACACCTACAACAGAATAATTCAGGCTGTCGATGAATATCGTTTTCCCTAAAGCTTCTTTATTCTTCCATCCATAATTAGCGGCCAGGTTTTCAGTTATAAGAATGGATTTTGTATAGTCTCCTTCCATTTGTGCATCAAATGCTCTTCCTTCAGCCATTTTAAGATCCATTGTCGTAATATAATCAGGTCCTACTTCAAGGAAATTTGCTTCTCCTTTTTCCCCTTCTGCTTCAGTAATTATATTTCGATAGCCGTAGCCAATATGACTTCTTGTACCTGCTAACGCAGTAACCTGTGGTATAGCTGCAACTTCATTTTTGAAAGCCGTGAATGCAGTTGTATCCGTTACAACCGCACCAATTGTATTTTTAATATTATATCCGTAATCATAATTTTTTTGAAACTCGGCATTACGGGCAAAACCAATTCCTGCGACAACAGTAATAATAGCAAAGCACAATTGCATTCCAAGCATGATCCTGGAAAACAAATTGCTGCCGCCAAATTTTACTGAACCTCTGAAAATAGAAGATGGATTGAACCTGCTTATATAAAATGCCGGGTATGCACCAGCCAGCAATGTGGTTAACAATACAGCACAACCAATAAAAACTATCAAACTTATATCATTAAAATAGTCGGCAGTAATATTCACTCCATTGAACATTTGGTTGAATGCAGGGAACCAAAAACGATTTAAAACAGTAGAAAGCAATACAGCGATACATACAATAAAACAACATTCCAATAACAATTGAAAAACCAATTGGCGATGCGAACTACCCATTACCTTTCTCATTCCTATTTCTTTCAATCTCCTGTTAGCATGAGAGATGGTAGTATTAGAAAAATTAAGACAAGCAGAAAGAAAGATCAATAAGGCTAGAATAAACGGGCCATAAGCGGCTGAATCTTCCGGACGATCATACAAATTATTAGATGGAAGATCGCTTAGCATTGCGTTTCCATGCAATGAAATAAATTGGAAGCCCGAGGCTTTCCAATCCAACCTTGCTTTATTCTGTATAGGTAAATACTTATTAAATGATTGTGTGATCAGGGAAACATCTGATCTTTTAGGAATTCTGAAAAAAGCCGCATCAAGCATCCATGTCCAGTCATCCGCAGCGATCTTTGATCCATCACCCTTTAAATAATTTTCAAAATTGGTAATGAATCCGAATTGCATGCTGGAGTTTACAGGTATATCTTTAAGTACACCTGTCACAGTAAGAGGCATTGCATAGTTGTCACCAGAATAAAAGATCATTGACTTACCAAGCGGGTCTTGTTTCCCAAAATATTTTTTTGCAATTGCTTCGGTGATCAGCACTGAAGTTTTATCGGTTATATTATTCGAACCCGCAACAACGGGGAAATTGAACAGATCAAAAAAAGCAGGATCGGTAAAATGTGCCTGTTCAGCAAATGGCTCATTCTTATCATATTTTATGTTCAGACCACGTCCATCAAACCGAACCGCTTCCGCGATTCCTGCAAATTCACCCTGTGCCTGCTTTACAGCAGGCATAGGAAAAATTCCTTTGACCCCTTTTGCACCTGATTGAAAGGTCAAAGCACGGTAAACATTCTCCTGGTCTTTATGAAAATTATCAAAACTGAAACAGTAGCGATATGTTTGAAATCCCCAAATGATAGCTGCTAGTCCAACTGCCATTCCGAAAATATTAAGCAGGGTGTAGCCTTTATAGCGCCACATGCTTCGGACAACGATCTTATAAATGTTTTTAAACATGAAATAAGTTTTAGGTGGTGAGTTTTTATGTTATCATCGTTAGTAATTCTATTCATCGTCCCTTGCGTCGCTCCGTTTATCTTTCTTTTCATCTTTCAGCAATTGCCTCTGAGCTTGTCGAAGGGTCGCACTCTTGTACTATATTAACCCGATAGCTATCGGGTCTTTTTAGCTACCCTTTTCCTCATAATCCTTTCAAATCATATAAATCATGGCTCTACTCTGTTCTCAATGATTTTACCGGGTTTGCAACAGCCGTTTTTATTGCCTGCACACTGATCGTTATCAACGCCACAGATAATGTTATACAAGCAGTAAGGCCAAATACCCACCAACTGATCGGTGTTCGATAGGCAAATGCGGTTAACCATTTATCCATGATCCACCATGCAAGTGGTGAGGCAATTACAACCGACATAAGGACCAGCTTTGCAAAATCTTTTGATAACAAAAATGTGATCTGTGCAACAGAAGCGCCAAGCACTTTTCGTACACCGACTTCCTTGGTACGTTGGATCACCATAAATGCCGCAAGGCCAAATAAACCCAGACAGGCAATAAATATGGTAAACGCTGTAAAAGTTGTAAGCAATTTCAACAGGCGATCCTCTGCTGTATACATTGCATCAAACGCATCATCAAGAAAATTATAGGTGAACGGGCTTTCGCTATCATATTTTCCAAAAACAGATTTTGCGTCATTTATGAAACGGGAAATATTGACATTAGGATTGATCTTCACAAAAAAACAACCTCCATTCTTTGCCCAAAGTGAAGAACTATCATTATCGTGTGTAACAAATAAACACAATGCCTCGATCTTGTTCTGAAGCGATGCATAATTAAAATCCTTTAATACTCCGGCTACTGTTGACTCATCATCCATCTTTTTCCCCACAGCATCGTCCCCCATACCTAGTTTTTGTAAAGCAGTTTCATTCAGGATAGCTACAGAATCATTATTATAAAAAAGCGGATCCTGTGGCTTTATTTTCCATTGCAACCCGAGTAAAGTAATAAAATCCTGGTCCACCAGCATCCAGGGTATCAATACAATTTGGCCCGTACCGGCAGCTTTGGTACCCATGATATCATAGCCTTTATACATCGGATGAAGTGCGGTGCTGATCTGGCGGGTTGCGGAAATAGAACTAAGATCCTTTTTTAATGCCTCATAATGTTTTGCAGCATTTGACGTAAAAGGTATCATCACTATATTCTCACGATCAACACCCGTATCAGTATTTCTGAAAAAATCTATTTGCTTATTAATTACAATACCACATACTATTAAGATAACAGATATCGAAAACTGGAACACAGTAAAAAACTTTCTCACACTGATTCCGCCGCTCTGCCTGCTAAGCTTTCCATACAATACAACCGCAGGCCTGTAAGCAGACAACAAAATAGACGGATAACTGGCAGCCAGTATCGCAGTAACAATAAACAGACAACAAAATGATAAAAGAATATATTGATCGAGCAGAAAAGAACCATCGATATTTATTTGCAGGAAGTCAAAAAACAATGGTCTGAAAAGGGTGCAGAAAACATAACCCAGCACAAAAGCAATAGATGTAAACAAAACTGATTCTACAAAAAATTGATTGGCTATCATTTTTCTGCTGGCGCCCAATACTTTTCTCACTCCTATTTCTTTTGTGCGGGTAGTAGACCGTGCTGTCGAGAGACTCATATAATTGATCAATGCCAATACCAATATAAGTGCAGCTATGAACGGAAATATTTTCAAGTATTTGGTATTTGAATTGTCTGTTCCTTCTGATAATCGTAAACTTGTTAGTGGTGTACCAATATATCTTCCAATTCCTCTCTTTTTTAGTTCCTCCAACCTTAATAATTGCTGTTCTACTTTACCAATATCTGCCGATTGTTTTAACAAGAAATAAGTTGAGAAATTATTTTCACCTATAGCCTGACCGTTTTCCTTCGCTGCAATGGAAACAAGGTTGGAAATGGAAGCAACAAAATCGAATTCGATAGAAGAATTAGAAGGTATTTTGCCGGCAACTCCTGTGATAACAAAATCATATGAATTATTATAGCGAATGGTCTTTCCAACAGGATCCTCGTCTCTGAAATATTTTTTTGCTATGTTTTGAGAAATGACAACAGAGAATGGATTTTGTAATACTTGCTCTTCATTTCCCTGTTGTAGTTTAAATGAGAAGAATGTGAAAAAATTAGCATCGGTGAAAAAGAATTTATTCTCTGCAAATTTTAATGATGGTTCCTGGTTATTTTGAATAATAGTTTCCCGCTCTTGCCTCACCCGTAAAAATGCCTCGACAGAGGGCTCTGTTTTCTGCAATTCTACAGGTGTGCTGTATGGCAATTGGTTCAGGTAAAGTGAATCATTTCCCAGTTTGATTTTTGACTTTACAGAGAAAATTCTCCCGGCATTTTTATGAAACTTATCGTAGCTATATTCATGCCCTAAGTATAAAACGATCAGCATGCATACAGCCAGCCCAATTGCCAGGCCTGTAATATTTATAAAGGAGTAAACCTTGTTTTGAACAAGGTTACGCCATGATATCTTTAAATAGTTCTTTAACATCGTTTATGTTATTACAAGCCACCAGTCATACGAATGCTATCTTTACTGGCAGGCGTCTCAACTGTGAGGTCAATTATTTAAAAGCAAGACTAATTCTGCCGCTTGATGATCTTACCCTTACAGGCACGCCACCCCCATTCAATTTTCCCTGTAAACTGTCATCATCAATACTCCCATCAAAATTTCCAAGCTGTTCAGTTTTAATTCTGCCACCACTGAGATCAAGGTCAACTCCTTTATTTTTTGGAAGCTGCAGATCAACACCACCACCTGAATTGGAAATTTTTACATACTTACCTAATTCTTTTATCTCAATATCAATACTTCCTCCACTGTTTGAAGCCTCAATACTGCAGGCAAGATCATAAAGATGAATGCCCCCACCCGATGTATGAGTGATCAATTCGCCGCTGATATTTCTTCCATTAACACTTCCGCCACTTGTTGTCGCCTTTATATCACCTTTCAGATCTTTTAGATCCAATGATCCACCGGAAGTAGTGAGACGAAGTTTTCCATTGCAGTTATTTGCTTTGATGCTTCCTCCACTTGTTGTTAGTTCGATATCATCTTTTGAATTTTGCACGTCAATACTTCCACCGGAAGTTCTTCCATCTATATTACCACCTACATTATCAATATGCAGACTACCACCACTTGTTGTGAATTTTTGATCGCCTGTTAAATTGGTTAGGCTGATACTACCGCCACTTGTTGACAGATCAGTAGAAATATTCTTTAGTACAAAAACCTTAAAAGAAATACTCAAACCTTTTTTCCAATCCATATTTCTTTGTTTTGGTTTTGCAGTAGCTGTTAACTTATTACTGCTTACAGACACTGTGAGGTCATACTCTTCCAATCGTTTTGCTATTTCTTCTTTCGAAATTTCATTTTTGCCATTGTTTGAAGAAATATATACTTCCACCTTTGTTTCAGCAGCAGAGTTTACACCTGTTACAGAAATACTTCCGCCAGATGTTTGTACTTCCGTACTTTTTACTGATTCACTGCTTAATGACTTTGTCATGTAAGGCTCTTTGTTTTGCGCAACGGCAGAAAAGCCGATGGCAATAACAAGGTTTAATAAAAAAAGCTTTCTCATAATTGATTTTTTAATTTATAATTATTCTGTTCTTAAAGATTTTATGGGATTAGCAAGTGCCGCCTTTATAGCCTGGGAACCTACCGTCAATAATGCAATGATCACAGCAGTTAAAACAGCGACTCCGAACATCCACCAATGAAGATCGATCCGGTACGCAAAGCTTTGTAGCCATTTATTCATTGCATGATAACCCACTGGTGTTGCCAATAAGGTTCCCAATAAAACAGGACGCAGCAGGTCTTTTGACAATAAAAAACAAATATTTTTAATTGAAGAGCCGAGTACTTTTCGTACGCCGATCTCTTTTGTTCTCTTAATTGCTGTATAAGAAGCTAAACCAAATAAGCCAAGACATGCGATAAAAATTGCAATAGCAGAAAAAATACCTAACACTGCCTGTTGCTTTGCTTCTGTTTTATAATGCCGGTCAAATTGCTCATCTAAGAATTTATATTCAAATGGATAATCAGGGGCTGCAGCAGTATATACTTTTTTGATGCTGGCAATTGTTGATTGGATCCGATCAGTTTTTAACCTGATCAATGCCAAACGTCTGTCTTTGCCAGGCGAAATGACCAACGGACCAATCGGGTCTTTCAAAGAAACATAATGATAATCTTCCACTACGCCGACTATTGTCCTGCGAAGACTATCTCTTGAAAGATTTTTAATCCATTTGCCAACTGCCTGCTCGGGAGTATAACCAAGTTTATTTGCAGCATTACGATTAATTAACACAGCCTGTGCAGAATCTGTAGTGAAGCCTTCTGAAAGATCTCTTCCTGCAATTATTTTTAATCCCAATGTTTTTACAAAGTCAAGATCCGTGTATTCAGTGCTGAACATCATCTTCTCGCCAGGCTTTGCCTGCGATTCAAAAGAATAACCATCATGAAAGCCGCCGGGTTCTCCTGACATTAATGACACACTGTTTACAGCAGGAATACTTAGCAGCTCATTTTTAAACTGCTTTTTCTTAGCAGAAATGCTAAGGTTATCAAATCTTACGATCATTGATTGCTCTTTATTAAAGCCAAGGTCAGTATTACGCAGGTAATTCATCTGGCTCATAATAACAATGACACTTACGATCAGCAGCACGGATATTCCAAATTGAAAAACAACCAGCGCCTTTCTAAAAAAAGCTCCTTTCAAACCTGTTTTCAATTTTCCTTTTAAAGATTCGATCGGCGTAAAGGATGAAAGCAAAAACGCAGGATAGCTTCCCGCTAACAATCCCACAATTATTATTATTGCAATTATAAACCCGTATACCCGAGTATCATTCCAAAAAGAAGGTAATTGATAGCCTAATAAATTAGTGTAGGCAGGCATCAATATTTGCGCAAGACCAAAGGAAAGTATAGAAGCAACAGTGGCGAACAAAACAGATTCCATCATGAACTGACTTACCAGTTGTTTGCGTACAGCTCCTAAAACTTTACGCAGCCCTACTTCTTTAGACCTGTCCGTAGCTCTTGCAGTAGCAAGATTGATAAAATTGATGCATGCGATAAGCAGGATCAAAATGGCAATAGACATAAAGATGTATACCATTTTTTTATAACCATGCTTCACATTATCCAAAGCATCGGTAGCGAAATAAACATCTTTTAGTGGTTGAATAGTAAGTCCCATTTTAAAACCGGCGGTTGCAAAAAATTCCCCCAAATATTTATCCATGAATGAAGGAAACTGTGTCGATAACTGTTTTGGATCTACTGCTGGATTTAATTGAACGTAGGTGAACAATCCATTATTGGGCCATTGAGTGAACCAATCAGGATTCATAGGACGATATAATTCTAACGGTATAACCATGTCAAATTGCAAATGAGAATTTATTGGCACATCTGCAGCTATCCCGGTAACCTTTAATTGCTGTTTCTTATTAAACTCAAGGGTCTTTCCTATAGGATCATCAATACCAAAATACTTTTTAGCGGCGGCCTGGGTTAATACAATACTATTAGGATCTTTTAATACAGTAGCAGTATCCCCTTTGAGCAGGTGAAAATCAAAAAAATTAAAAAAGTTTTTATCAGTCAGGTAAATATTCGTTTCATTGAATGAGATATTATTATAACTGATAAGATTATTATCCTTCATGATCCTTACTTGTTTTTGAATCGCATCAGGATAATCACCTACTAAGGTGGGGCCATAAGGAGGAGACAAATAAGGTATCTCACGTCTTTCACCATTATTATTGCCCACCCGCAATACCCTGTAAATATTCTTTCCATTCTTATGAAAATTATCATAGCTCAACTCATTTATGATAAAAAGAAAAATCATCAGGCAACAAGTAATTCCTACGGTCAAACCCAATATATTAATGACAGAAAAAACTTTCTGTTTCTTAAGATGCTTAAAGGCTAATAATAAATAGTTTTTGATCATCACAATATTTTATTCTGTTCTTAATGATTTTATCGGGTTTGAGATCGCCGCTTTCATTGTATTCAAACTAACAACAACCAATGCCAGTAAAAGGATCAATAGTCCGACAGCTCCGAACAACCAAATGCTAATGTTAATTCGATCCGGGTATTTCTCCAGCCAGTTATTCATAAACCACCATGCAAGCGGGGTAGCAATAACAAATGCGATCAATACCAGCTTTAAAAAATCCTTAGAAATAAGCAGCAATAATTGTTGCAAAGTTGCACCCATCACTTTGCGAATACCGATCTCACGAATACGTTTTTCGATAGTAAACGATGCAAGGCCTGCAAGCCCGATGCAACAAATAAAAATGGCGAGTCCTGCAAATATGTTGGTGATCCTGCTGATCAGGTCTTCTGTTAAAAATTTCTTCCCGAATTCTTTATCCACGAATTTGTAATCGAATGGAACTGCAGGGTTATATTTTTTAAATACTTCTTCAATTGCTTTTAATGCCTGTTGAGGTTTTACTGAAGATTTTAACCTGATGTTTATTGAATTGGAATTCCCGGGATCAAAATAAACAAGCATTGGA
>DATDCP010000118.1:0-5532 GCA_036524255.1 Chitinophagaceae bacterium | reverse complement strand
GTATTTCCTTTATGACAGACAACGATCTTGTCACCGTTTTTACCGCCTGATATATTTATCACATTTACAGTTTTTGTTGCAGAACCAGGGCACCAATTTTGATCCTGTACAGCAAGTGAATATGTAGTTGTAGAAGTAGGACTCACGGTAACAGATGAAGTAGTAACACCAGTAGACCAATTATAGCTGTATGGCGCAGTACCACCACTAACATTTGCCTGCAACATTAAGGATGATGCAGGAGCATAAGCAGGAAATACTGTATTAGCAAGGACACCACCACCCAATGCAAATGCATCCGGAATAGAAACATTTATAGTGGGACAAGCAGCGAGAAAGCCCCTGATCTCACCGCCGGGAAACGTACTTGAATGAACATTGAGATAAGCCCTGCCTGCGGCAATAGCTGCTCTCAGTGCAGCAAAAGCAGTGGCAGTTGTGCCGCCATTGTTTGTAACATAGGAAGGGTTGTAACTGGAGGCCAAAAGCATATTGAAAGTTTGGTCATAGGTTCCGGAAGTTACGCCTGATGGAAAGCCTGTAAAAGTTGGTAACGTGGTTGCTACACCTGCGGTGCCAGTCCCCGGGACTGTTGTTGCGGCATGGATGTGACAAGCTGTTACACCAGCCACTAGTCCTGAGAAGGTCGCCTGGACCCTCATAGTATTCGCCGCAACATCAATTGTAACCAGGGTCTTCCCTGTTCCGGGGGAAGCGTTGGGAGGTGCTTCTGCCTGCCCAGACAAGGTGGCCCAATAGTTCTGTCCATTAGAAACATAAGATGCTCCAAAAAAAACAATGAACAGCAAAAGAGTTTTTTTTATTGCCAGGAGCAAACGGTCTGAATAAAATTGTTTCATAACTGTGTTATTTAGATTTATTAAAAATGAATTTTTGCGTTGGAATAATAGAATAGGAAAGGCAGTTCCGGCAATTGAAAAGAAAGTATGGACTAGTTGGCGATGCATCTGCTGTGTTATTGTTCGTGAAGAAAAACAATGTACAAGGCAGGACTAGAATGGTTGAAGATGGGATAATGGATAAAAGGTGGAGATAATTCCAAGAAACGGAACAGACCCGGAATAGGTTGCTTTAAGCCAATAAAGAGTTTATGTCATGCGGGTAATTATATCATTGTTGATGTTTCCCCAACAATCGAACCTTGGACAACAGTGGCTCAAAATTTTTAGAATTGAATCTTATATCAGAAATTTGAATATTGCCTGTAACATTTTGGGATAGTACCAACTTAGGCTGAAACAAGAAATCAACTTTGCTAAATAAAAACAAGTAATATGGATTACGCCAGAGTATTCGCATACAGTTTTGCAAGTATTTATCGGCTGTATATAGAAAAAGTGGAGAAAAAGGGACGTACACAAGCAGATCTGGATACCGTTCTTTTTTGGCTAACAGGATATAATAAAAAAACACTGCAACAACAGATAGACAAGAAGAATGATCTTGAAACCTTTTTCGCCGAGGCACCACAAATGAATTCAAATGTTTCAAAAATTACAGGTGTGATTTGTGGGTATCGTGTCGAAGAGATCGAAGACAAACTGATGCAAAAGATCCGTTATATGGATAAGTTGGTTGATGAGTTGGCAAAAGGAAAGACAATGGAGAAGATCTTAAGGAAGTAAGGAGAATAAGATCTTATGCACCTCTACCACTATTCAGTTGCGAAATAAATGGCTGTTCATAAAAACGCTTACCGGTTGCTTTATACAACGCGTTTGCCAATGCTGCAAAAACTGGCGGATATGCCGGCTCTCCCAAACCAGTTGGATCAAGATCATTCTGCACAAAATGAACATCGATCGCTTTTGGTGCTTCGCTGTGGCGGATCATCCGATATGAGTGGAAATTATTTTTGTCAGGCACACCATCTTTGAAACTGATGTTACCATATAAAGCAGTGCCAATGCCATCGACAATAGAGCCTTCCGTAAGGTTAGCAGCTGCATCAGGATTTATTACTATACCACAATCGGATACACTGCATACTCTTGGAATGGTTAGCTTACCATTTTCAAGTTTTACATCCAGCACTTGTGCAACATAAGAGTTATGGCAGAAGTATGCAGAGACACCTCTATATACATTTGGTTGATTCTTTCCCCATCCGGATCTTTCACGAACAAGTTTCAATACTCCTGCATAACGGTTAGCATCATAATCATTGTCTTTGCCTACCGGGTTTTTTATAACTCTTTCCAACAATTCAAGACGAAATGCTATTGGGTCTTTTCCAGCAGCCTCTGCTAATTCATCTAAAAAACACTGCTCAGCTGCTGCAATGAAATTAGATCTTGGTGCACGGAATGATCCTGTAGTAAGATTTGAATTTATGGTCCAACTCTCAGCAAGGTAATTGTCTACTGCACCAGCAGGAAAACGATTTGCCTCCAATGGATTTTCAGGAATACCTCCTGCCTTGACATGAAAAGCGATCAAATTTTTATTCGCATCTAAGACAGCCCGATATTTTGCCGTATAAGTTGGGCGATAAATGCCAGATGTCATATCATCCTCCCGAGTATAAATAAGTTTAACCGGTGCATTCATCTTTTGAGAAATGAGTGCTGCTTCAATCAGCCAGTGAGCATAAGATCTACGTCCAAATCCACCACCTAAACGAGTCATTTGGATATCGATCTTCTCAACAGGAATGCCTAATCGTGTTGCCAGTGTTCTTTCTGTCAATTCCGCTTTCTGCAACGGACCGCTCAACTCAGCTTTTTCATTTGTAATGTGAGCAAAAAAGTTCATCGGCTCCATGCAATTGTGTGCAAGGAACGGTCCATAATAAGTGCGTTCTATAATTTGTGCAGCATTTTTAAATGCCGTTTCAGGATCTCCATCTTTACGTACAACAGTTGCAGGCTTCTCCATCATCTCCGCCATTTTCTTTTTATGATCTGTTGTATTTTCTAAACCTGCAGGAATTGTTACGGTCGTTGGAGTACGACCACCAAACGCATTTCTTTGTATTGTGTAATCCGAAATTGGTTCCCATTCAATTTTCAATTTCTTCTTTGCGTTCATCACTTCCCATGTGGATTTGCCCACGATCGCCACCACTTCATTGAATGTAAGGGTGTCAAAAAATTCTCTTACCTGCTCATCATTTAAAACTTTAATTGGAAAAACATCTTTTATACCGGGCATTGCTCTCGCAGCAACAGCATCTATGGATCTTAATTTCATTCCGAAAGCCGGCGGATGTACGATCATTGCAATCAGCATTCCTTCACGTTGAGTGTCTATTCCGAAAAGAGGTTTTCCTGTTACAATTTTTGGCGTATCAACATTCTTCTTTGAGGTACCAATGATCTTAAAATCTTTTTTATCCTTAAGTTTTACTTCTTTAGGTACAGGAATTTTTGCAGCGGCAGAAGCCAACGCACCATAACCTGCCGACTTACCAGTTTTTTTATGATGAAGCATTCCTGTTCCAGTAGTGATCTCATCTATGGGCACAGCCCATGCATTAGCAGCAGCTTCACGAAGCATATGCCGTGCTGTTGCTCCTGCTGTTCGTAAAGTTTTCCAACTTGTTCTTATGGCCTGGCTTCCACCAATAAATTGCCGGGTATATAATCGTGTATTTAAAGGAGCTTGTTCGACAATTACATTTTTCCAGTCAACATCAAGTTCTTCTGCCACTATCATGGGCATAGAAGTTTTTACATTTTGTCCGCCTTCAGGATTTGGTGACATGATAGCTACAATACCATTTTCCGAGATCTTTAAAAAGCCATTCAATTCCGACCACTCGTTGGGAATCTCGATCATTCCAATTGTTTCATTTGCGAAGGAGTTAAACCAGCTAAAGCTTAGCATCAATCCGCCACCTGCAAGTGCTGAAGATCTCAGAAATGATCGTCTGTCAATAGAAGTTTTTTGATGTGCCATTTTTCCGGAATTAATTTTTTGAAAGCGATAGACCTTTACAATCAAACTAAAGTTACGACGAAACTTTGTGCCGAAAGATCAGAAAGTTGAATGTTCTTATGTTGAAGTCGGTCTCGGATATTACATTCATGAAGTTTTAAACTTCCTACCTTCATTGCCTATGAAAGACGTTACTATTTACAAAACCAATTCACTCAAATTACTTACGTCTCTTATTCTTTTTTCATTGACAATTCCATTATTCACAAATGCTCAGCATAGAATTCATGAACAAAAATTTATTTTAATAAATGGTATTGAACAGTGGGTGACAATAAAAGGAGAAATTTCAAAACCTGTTATATTATTTCTTCATGGAGGGCCGGGTAGCCCAATGAGTCCCTATTCAGACTCCCTCTTCAAGGATTGGGAAAAAGATTTTATTATAGTTCAATGGGATCAAAGAGGAACAGGAAAAACATTTGGAAAAAATGCCCCGGACGAATTAACACCTGAATATCTAAGATCAAATCCATTAACAGTGGAGCAGATGACAAGCGATGGTATTCAACTGTCGGAATATCTTATTAAAATCTTGGGGAAACAAAAAGTTATTCTTTTCGGAACATCCTGGGGTTCGGCACTTGGAGTAAAGATGGCTACAAAACGACCAGGTCTTTTTTATGCTTATATAGGACACTCACAAATTGTAAACCCTTCTAATGATTCTGCGCTTTATAATAGAGTTTACGAAATGGCTCAAAGAATAATGATAAAGTGTCTTTAGAAATATTAAACACTATCGGTAAACCTCCTTATAATAAAGCAAGAGATATAGGTAAATTATTAATAGTTGTAAAAAAATATGAAAGAGCAAATTCAATTCCTCCGCCCTCCTCATGGTTTGTAGAATCGCCAGCTTATGACAACGCCAAAGACAATCAAAACCGAAATGATGGAGATGATTATTCGTTCGTTAATTATATGGGTGATAAAGGAATTGGAATTCAATCAATGCGTTCAACGATCAACTTAATGAGTGATAACCTGGATTTTAAAATTCCTGTATTTATAATTCAAGGCGAAGAAGATCTTTTAACCCCAAAAGAAATGTCAAAAAGTTATTTTGATAAAATTAAAGCACCCGGAAAGAAATATTTTTTGCTTCCAAAAACTGCTCATGGATTTAATCAGCCTGTTTTAGAAACACTCTATAAAAGATGTAAGGGTGTAAAAGCTTTATAACAGAATAACTAAGGGTAATCTGAAGCTTTGTAATTGAAAATCAAGCTTTAAATTGCTTAATCGGAGAGAGAAAGATCGACACTTCGCTTCGCTCAGTGCAGGCTGTGCGACGCAACTAAAGCTCAATCGGAGTTAACCCGGTTGGCCCAATAAAAATCTTTCACGGGCACTCCGTCTTCTGCACTCATTCCCTTACCTTTGCGACCCCAAATCTGTTATCGTCAGATTCTTCTACCAAACGGTGGATGTCCAATGGGTAAACCGATTTATTAATTAAAAACAAAAGGGTAAATGAACAACTACGAATTGATGGTGATTTTTACCCCGGTATTGAGCGATGAAGAATTTAAAGCCGCTCAAAAAAAGTACGCTTCACTGGTTAAATCC
>DATDCP010000117.1:0-13239 GCA_036524255.1 Chitinophagaceae bacterium | reverse complement strand
AACTCCCTTTTTTTTGACCCTCATCAGGATCTTTGAAGTAAAAGAGTTTCCATAATGATCTTTCGTTCCAAAACCACCATTAAGATCTTTATTAGCAGCAGACTTATTACCTGGGTTAATAACATGAACGATGGCCACATTCATTTTAAATACATCATGGTTGTCGGAAATTGGTTGGCCATTCATCGTACGAGACGTTTTTCAAATTGAAGTTACTCATTTTTGCAGCAGGCTTATTGGCATAAAAATAGCAGCATGCTGTGGCACACTGCTATCAATAATATCTTGAACGAGGCTTTACTTAGCTTTCGATTTTTCCGCTGGCTATTTTCTGCTTGTAAACAGCTTTCAATACTGCACCGCGGCGTCTTACCGACGGCTTGGTGTATGATTGGCGTTCACGAAGTTGAAGAAGGATCTTGCTTTTCTCAAACTTCTTTTTGTACTTTTTAAGTGCCTTGTCTATGTTTTCGCAATCTTTTGAATCGATGATCAACATGGTTAATATACCTCCTTTGGTATTTTTTTATTGGGCAGCAAAGATAGGAGGAGAATTTCAAATGAAAAAGCTTTCACAATAGGAATTTAGTCCTGATAGCTATCGGGATTGGATTTGTCGAAATGGAGTTCTTAGATTTGCCAATATGTTTACCGGGATAGTTGAAACACAGGGAATAATCAAAAAAGTAATCGAAAAGGGGGCCAATAAGACCTTCTGGATCAAATCTCCGATCTCTTCAAAATTAAAGCCCGACCAGAGCGTAGCTCATGATGGGACATGCCTTACAGTTGAGGAGGTAAAAGGTAGCCAGCATCGGGTTACTGCCATTGCAGAAACATTAAGTAGAACAACACTGGGTGATTGGCAAAAAGGCACCACGATCAATCTTGAAAGATGTTTAAAAATAAATGACCGCCTCGATGGTCATTTTGTACAGGGGCATGTTGACACATCTGCAATTTGCATTGATAAAAAAGAAAAAGAAGGAAGTTGGGAATTCAGTTTCCAATTTCTTCCTGAATTCGCTTCATTGATCATTGAAAAAGGATCGATCGCTATTAATGGTATAAGTCTTACGATTTTCAATGTAAGTGAGACCACTTTTGATGTAGCTATAATTCCTTATACTTTTGAACATACAAATATGAATCTTGTGAAACCGGGACAAAAAGTAAATATTGAATTTGATATGCTTGGGAAATACATCAATAGAAAATTATTACATCCTCAAAATGTTAGCCATTCTATTTGAAAAATAAATTTGAAACTGGAAATTACTATCCTGGGATTGACGGTCTTAGAGGATTAGCAGTCATATTAGTTCTGATATACCATAATTCTTTGTATTTAGAAATAACCTGGTATGGTCAATTTGGTGTTGACCTGTTTTTTGTAATCTCAGGATTTTTGATTACGGAGATACTGTTAAAAAGCATAAACTCAGCAAAGTATTTTACAAATTTTTATGGTCGCAGGTTGATGAGAATATTTCCAATTTACTATCTCTGTCTTGCCATAATTTTTTTCATACTCCCTGATCAGCTACTTCTTGATGCAAGTCTTAAAACATCTAAGGCTGATCAATGGTGGTTTTGGACCTACTTGCAAAATTGGTTTTTTGCAACTCAGGGTATTCCGATAGGCACCGCTCCCATTACACATTTTTGGACTTTGGCTGTCGAAGAACAATTTTATCTGCTTTGGCCCCCAGTAATTTTTCTTATAAGGAATTTAAAGAAATTATTAGTGGTCTGTATAGCAACCTTAATTACAATTAACATAATACGGTTCCTTACATGGCTTTATTTCATGGAAAATATCGATCAGTTGCCATTTACCTTTACACGATGTGATGGAATTTTGGCTGGCAGTGCACTTGCAGTTTTAAAGCAGACAGGACAACTTCAAAAATCAATCTTATTAAAAATAACATCCATCATCCTAATATTTTTGAACGGGATTTATCTTTTAATGGGTCCAGTTTTTGACTTATGGCCAAATTATTTAAACATTGCTGGCTTTACCAGCATTTCAATTTTCTTCACATGGGTGTTATATCTAACTATTTCAAATCCCCGGTCAATACTTCAAAAAACCCTGCTTATTTCCCCATTAAAATTTTTCGGCAAATACTCATATGGTATCTATGTATTTCATTTTCCAGTCATGTTTCTATTACATCCTATAACTGAAAAATGGCTTTGGCCTTTATTTGGAAGCAGGATCCCGGAAACGCTTTTATTGATTTGTATTGAAGTAATCATAGCAGTTATCGTTTATCATTTGTATGAAAAACACTTTCTTAAACTAAAGAAATTCTTTTCCTATGCCTGATCTTTGGTTTTCATCATGTATTTTTAATACAAAAAATCCAAAACTATTCTTTTGAAAACCACATCCTCCAGTCCGGGCATTCATAAACACTATCCTGCTCTTGATGGTTTACGTGGAATTGCTATCATTCTTGTGCTTCTTTATCACAATTTCAACTTTATAGAATATTTTAACTACGGTTGGCTTGGAGTTGATCTTTTCTTTGTTCTCTCCGGCTTTCTTATTACTAATATTCTTTTAAATTCACTTACTTCAGAGAAATACTTTAGAAATTTCTATACCCGCCGTGTTTTAAGAATCTTCCCGCTTTATTACTTTTCTCTTATTCTTTTTTTATTCATTATCCCTGCAATCAATCCATCGCTACTTGAAATGTCATACTACAAGGAGCACCAGGTTTGGTTCTGGACATATTTACAAAACTGGCCCCTTATTATTAAAAGTGACGAAAGTGGTGTCGCGTTAAATCATTATTGGTCATTAGCCATGGAAGAGCAATATTACTTGTTATGGCCATTAATAATACTACTGCTCAAAAACCCAAAAAGGATATTAATCTTTTGTATTTTTCTGCTGGTTATTGTGATTGCAGCCCGCTTTTACATTTGGGAAAATAACGAACACTTTCCATCTTATGAAAGAGCATTCTTGTTTACAAGACTTGATGGTATTTTAATTGGTTCTATGCTTGCCGCCATTTATAAGATCAATATTCGTTTACTTAGAAAATATTTTACAGTTTTCTTAGTAACGCTTACGGCTGTAAATTATCTTTTCTATTTGTACAAGGAAAATCAAAGTCCTGATTTTCCCGTTTGGGCAATTGGCGGCTTTACCACTTTCTCATTTGTTTTTGCTTTAGGGGTCTATGAAGCAGTGATGAAAGAAAACAAGTTTATTAATCTTGTCTTTACAAATCCAGTATTAATGTTTCTGGGAAAATATTCATATGGCATATATATTTTTCATTGGCCAATAACTATAATGATGACACCCTATTTTGGCGATATTATGCGATCATTGATAAAAGAACCCGGCGTCTGGCGACAAATGGGAATTGCTATTTTATGCACTGTGACTGCGGTAGTTATTAGTGTTATTAGCTACCATTTTTTTGAAAAACATTTTCTTAAATTCAAGAAATATTTTTGAACCCTTTTAAGTAATAACAAATTCTAAACAGACACTTTTCATGATCACTCAGTCACATCTATTGAAGAAGCAGGTCTAATTTAAATACGAAAATGTTAACCCTTATATTTTATCAAATCATTATTACGCTAAGCTGTCTCTGGAGCGGAATTCTTTTTTACAAATTCCTTCCCCAAAAAAATGAATCAAGGCCGATCATTTATTACCTGATAACCGGTTTGATCCTTCTTACATCTTTAACACAAATCATTGTCTTGTTTTTTCCAATTAATGTTTACACCAAGTTTGGGTTATTAGGCCTGCTTATTTTATTATCCATCATCAATCGAAAGAACACAAAATTTTTTATCCCTAAGATCAAAGTTTCTGCATCCCTGGTATTGTTTTTTATTTTTTGGGCTGTAATACTTCTTACTAATGCCGGACCAACAATGATGGATGACACAGAAAGCTATCATATCCAATCAATAAAATGGATACAGGAGTATGGCTCGGTTCCGGGAATTGTAAACCTTCATGAAAGATTTGGTTTTAATTCCTCCTGGTTTAGCAGTGTTGCATTATTTAGTTTTTCTTCAAAAACCACTGGCGGATTTACGGTTATGAACAGTGTTATATCATTGTGGTTATGTTATTGGTTCATTGAAAAATTCAATCAGTTCCAAAAAGAAAACAATTTGCAAGCTGCTTTTGCTATTCATTTAGTTTTCATTGTTTGCCTGTTATTTTGGGCATTGATAAAAGGGAATGCTACCACCACCAATTATGATTATATTACTACATCCATTGTTTTACTATTGTTTACAGAAGTGTTTTTTAGTGAAAAGACTTCTCCCAGGATAGAATGGATCATCTGGCCCGCTTATTTGCTCACTGTTCGACTGATCAATTACCCATTATTAATTTTAAGCTTATTTGCTTTTATATTATTTATAAAGCAAAAACAAACCAGGCAACTTCTTTTACCGATAGTATATTGCCTTTTACTCATTGTTCCTTTTCTTATTCGAACCATTATAATTGCCGGTTACCCATTTTATCCTGCGACCTATTTCGATTTTACTAATGTTGATTGGAAACCTGATCCCCAGATAACCGAAAGACTTCTTGAATTCATCAAGTACTTTAATCGTGTCGCCACAACTTATTTTGATATCGAACAAACAAAAGCACTAGGTTCTGCCTGGATACCTGCCTGGTTTCAACATCTTTTTCCCTATGATAAAATATTAGTGCTGGCTGCTTTTACCGGAATATCATTTACTGTTATAAAATTGCGTAGTCAAAAAAATGATTATAGAAAATTAATTATTACGGGTTTAATGATCCTCTGGCTTATTAGTTGGTTTATTATCGCTCCTGATCCAAGATTTGTTTATGGCATTTTGTTATTTGGAATTTTTCTGTTCGAATATCAATTAAGTTCTTTTGTAAATGATTTCCGATCAATAAACTTTTTATTAAATGCTTTAGTAATTCTTATGATCGCAGGACTGAGTTATTACCTGGTTTCAAAACCATTGAAACACAAAGAATACAGGAATTGGATCTCACCTCTGCAACTTCCACAACCACCAGTAAAAGAATTCGTGATCGATGGAATTACATTCCGGATCCCCGAAATAATAAACAACAACTGGAATAAACGTTGTTATGGAACAGAACTACCTTGTTTATATGAAATTCATCCCAGGCTTAAGCCAAGAGGAAAAAATATTAGAAATGGTTTTCGTTTAGAAAAATGAAGATGCTGGATTATCTTCACCAATAATTTCAATGTCTGTGAAAAAACTAACCATCATCATAGCCTGTTATAATGAAGAAAAACTGATCACCACGGTATTGGAAAAAGTTTTGCAAACAAAACTTGATCACGACCTTGAAAAACAGATAATAATTGTAAATGATGGATCCACTGATAACTCAGCAAATGCAATAAATAAGTTTTGCGAAAACAACCCTTGTGCGATCTCAATTCATCAACAAGCAAATTCAGGCAAAGGTGCAGCAGTAAAGGCTGCTTTGCAAAAAGTGAATGGTGACATCGTCATAATACAAGACGCAGATCTCGAATATGATCCCAATGATTATAATAAATTATTACACCCCATAATTGATGGTCATGCAGATGTAGTATATGGTTCAAGATTTATGGGAAGCGGGCCACACAGAGTTTTATTTTTCTTTCATACTATCGGTAATAAATTCCTGACATTTCTTTCGAACATCTTCACAGGTTTAAATCTTACGGATATGGAAACCGGGTATAAAATGTTCAGGGCTGATATATTGAAACAAATTCGTCTCAAGGAGAACAGGTTCGGTTTTGAACCAGAAGTTACAGCCAAAACGAGTCGTATTAAAAATATAAGATTTTATGAAGTCGGTATTGCTTATTATGGAAGAACATATGATGATGGAAAAAAAATAAAATGGACTGATGGGCTTCATGCGATTTGGTGTATTTTAAAATATAATATCCTTTCACACAAATGAGAGTGTGCAAATGCTAACAACTTTACTGGCATGGATCTATATTTCATTCCTGAGCTGGATGTGGGGCATTCTTTTTCTCCAATTCATAAAAAAAATAACCCGGAATAAATTACAGCTCCCGCATTTCAGTATCATTTGTATTACCGGTCTTTCTGCCATTACAGTTATTGCAGCTACTCTTTCATTATTCATTCCACTGGGCGAATGGTGGGTGCAATTTTTATTTATCATTCCCTGCCTTGTTTTCTTTTTTAAGAAAGATTCACCTGCATTTTTCGCTGCACTAAAAAAAGAGTTACAAAACCTGCATTTCTTTTCGATCATTCTATTATCATCATGTTTGCTATTGATCTTAGTGATGAGCAGTTGGACGATCATTCATCCTGATACGTTGGGCTATCATGCACAAACAATACAATGGATCGAGAAGTATAAAGCTGTTCCGGGTTTGGTTCATTTACATGTTCGATTCGGTTTCCAGGGGCTTTGGTTTGTTGATTCTGCGCTATTTGGTTTTAGTTTTACCGGCAAAGAAGGAATTACTATTCTAAACTCAACAGTGCTATTTTGGTTTTTTATTTTTTTGGTTACCCGAATTAATTATAATTTTCTTAAAGAGGGTAAAAGGCTTTACGGATTACTTTGGACGGCTTTGCTTGTGATAAGCATCTGGAGTTATACTCAAATAAGGTTAACGGCCACTTCTGCAAGTCCTGATTTTATTGCCACCCTTTTTATTTTGCTCATAATCTATCTTCTCCTTGAAAAAGATCTAAGGGATCCCGGCGAATCTATATGGTTGCTAGTTGCATTTTTAAGTCTTGTGGCTGTTACGATCAAACTTTCGGTTGCTCCGATACTATTAGTTGCTGTTGTGCCTGCCTTCCTTGCGTTAGTTAAAGGAAAAATTAAATTGTTTGTTACGATATTGTTTATATCCATAGTAACATTCTCACCATACATTGCAAGAAATATTATTGCCACGGGTTATATCATATTTCCTTCAACTTCTATTGATGTTACCAACGTAGATTGGAAATATGATCCTCAACTTACGGTAGATGAAAAAAATTATATAACTGCGCATGCAAAGAAAGCTGGAGTCGTGTCCGATGAAATTAATGTAGTAAATCAAATGAATGTTGCAGAATGGTTGGCGACATGGTGGCAAAATCGATCAACTGCAGATAAGGTCATTATGATCCTCCTTGCACTATCCTTCATTAGTGCGTTATTGTCAATAAAGAAAATACTTTTATCAGGTTTTATAGCGCTACTCATTTTAGTAACATTGCTAACAGGAATTATATTCTGGTTTGTAAATGCTCCTGATCCACGATTTGGTTTTGGATCAATACTTGGATTTATTGGTGTGGTTTCCTATTTAGTTTTTAAAGAAAAAGAGATTTTCATTGGGAAAAATGTATTGATAACGATCTTGCTGATTGTTACAGGATCGATACTTGCATACACTGGGTATCGATTTGTAAATTTTTTTAATCAAGATCAATTGCTGACTCCCCTGGGGATTGAGAAATCAGAGTTTAAAACTTTTGATTGCAAAGGGATAACGATCAATACGCCAATTGATGGAAAATATTTTGGTGTAACGCCAGTACCTTGTACTGATCTTGAATGTGAAAAATTCTCTCCGCGGGGAAATAGGGTCGAAGATGGTTTTAGGGCTAAATAGAGTCTTTAATACTTTTTCCGCTCATCGCTTTACTGATCGCCAAATCCATCACTCTTTCTGCATATGGCCGTGAGATCTCATTTAAGGATTCTGTCTTTTGATGTATCAAATCCTTATTTTCTGAATCAAGCGCTGATCTAAGATCATCAATTGCTTTTGTGGTTTTGGTAATTTCTTCAGTTAAAAGAAATTCAGCGTTCTTATTTAGAAATTTTTGTGTAGTATCGATTAGCTGCTGCGCTTCAGTTTTAGCCTCTACCAATGCTCTTATTTTTATATCTTCACTTGCATGCTGAATAGATTCCATCAGCATTTTTTCAACTTCTGCATCGGTCAATCCGTATTGAGGTTTTACTTCAATGCTTTGTTCTACACCACTTCTTAACTCTTTTGCTTTTACATTTAATATCCCATCAGCATTGATCAAAAAAGATACTTCTACTTTGGCAAGTCCTGCAGGCATAGCGGGAATTCCCGATAAATTAAATTCAGCCAGTTTGCGATTATCTTGTACAAGATCTCTTTCCCCCTGGAAAACAGAGATCCTCATTCCGTTTTGCCCATCTTTTTGCGTTGTGTATTGACGGCCCGCCTTTGAAGGAATTTTTGTATTGCGTGGTATCAATACATCCATCAATCCGCCCATTGTTTCAAGACCTAATGATAGCGGTGTAATATCCAACAATAAAAAATCTTTATTGTTTCCCGCAAGAATATCCGCCTGCACAGCTGCACCAAGTGCTACCACTTCATCAGGGTTTAATTCATCATGTACTTTCCTTTCGAAAAATTTACTGACTGATCCTTTCACTAATGGTACTCTTGTCGAACCACCCACCATCACTACTTCATCAATATCATTCGAAGTAAGATTAGCATCCGCCAATGCATTTTTACAGCATTGAATTGTTTTATCAACGAACAATAGAATTAATTTTTCAAATTCAACTTTGTTTAGCTCGAGAGTCTCTCCTCCCGCTTCGCCCTTAAAATTTTCATTATTGCTTAGATATTTCTTTGCTTCTTCCGCTTTTAATCTTAACTCCTGTGCAAGACTTTTATGTGTATTTAATTCATCTTCTCTTATTCCTTTATGATCTATCCAATGTTTTACAATTACATGATCAAAGTCATCACCACCTAAATAAGTATCGCCGTTTGTTGATAGCACTTCAAATATTCCATTACTGATACGTAAAACAGAAATATCAAACGTACCACCGCCGAGATCATAAACAGCGACAGTCTTCGTCTCATCACTTCTCATTCCCAAACCATAAGCAAGGCTTGCTGCTGTGGGTTCATTCACTATTCTTAAGACATCAAGTCCCGCCAGTTTACCTGCATCTCTTGTAGCCTGTCGCTGCGCATCATTAAAATAAGCCGGCACGGTAATCACCGCTTTTGTAACAGGTGTTTTTAAAATATGTTCTGCTCTTTTCTTTAATTCAGAAAGTATATAAGATGATAATTCTACAGGTGAATAAAATTTTTCACCCACTTGTATTTTTACAAGACTATCGGTGTTATCGTCAAACACTTTATAAGTGAAAAAAGAAGATCTTTCTTTAACATCATCATAAGATTTTCCCATCAATCTTTTTACTGAGAAGATGGTGTTCTGTGGCTCAGTGACAAGATAATTCTTCGCTTCATCGCCAACTGTTACCAACCCTGTATTATCAAAGTGTACAATAGATGGTACCAAAGTATTGCCATCATGCTCTTTAAGCACAACCGGTTTCCTGCTTTCGGGATGAATGATCGCCACTAAACTGTTTGTAGTGCCAAGATCAATCCCCACGATCATTTCCTGTTGCTGTAAGCTACCTGTTGCTATATTGATCGCTATTTTGCCCATCTAAATAAAGTCAAAATTTAAAAGTCAAAAAATCTATAGCTGACAAAAGTATCAAAGTATATGGATCACACCTTTACGAAGTACGAAACAAAAAAGTTCCCTAATAATGAGGGAACTTTTGAATTTTTAATTTTGACTTTTGGCCTTATCTCATCAAATACATTTTACCATAACCCTTGTTAAAGTACTTGTCTGTATTATCCTCATTATCTTTTTCAGTACTTCTGTATTTATCAAGAGATCTGCCATTCAGATTCGTTATCACACGATACAGGTAAATACCATTGGCAAGTTTCTGACCATACTGATCTGTGCCATCCCATTTGAACTCGGTAATATTTCTACCGATATGCAATGGGCCTAATTCGTCTTTGGTTATTTCTCTTACGATCTTACCTGTGATCGTCATGATCTGTATCCTGATATTCTGCGGCACTTCGGCGCCGGTAATCGTAAATACAAATGCAGTTGATGTGGTAAATGGATTCGGATAATTCAACATGTTTGAGATCATTGGTTTGTTGATCACCTGGAATCCGACCTTGTATTCAATATTTCCTGCTGTGTTGCCGCTTCTATCTTTACCTGTTACGGTCAATTCATAATCTCCATCAATTGGGAAATAAGGCAGGAAGTCGATCGTAGCAGTATTATCAGGGTTCGGTGCACTACCGGCAGGGGTAAATTTCAATGTATCACTTGTATTAAAGAAGTAAGAACGTTTAACACCATTTGGATAACGTACTTGTATTTGGGCGCCAGCTGTGTCATTTAATAATAACCACTTGCTTTCATCTTTAAGTTTGATTGTGATGTGAGGCTTAGATGCCACGATATCCCTGTTAAGAATATGAACGCCATCAAATGTTACGTCGAGTAATGGATTAACCTTATCTGACCTAACATAGAAAGTCCGGTACATAAAGTTGTTAAAATGGAACTGTTCAGGCTGATCATTATCAGGGTTAACATCAAGATAGAAGGTATTTAGTCCACTTAAACCTGTTGTAGTTGTTGGATTTCTTACATGTAATGTATCACCACTGATCAATGGTTTGAATCTTGATGACGGTGTAATTACATGCTGTACATTATTCCTATCTGTCACAATCAGTTTTACTCTAAGGCTATCAAAATTTGCCTCGCTTATATTTTTAAATGCAACTTTGAAATCAAGGGGTTCTCCTGGATCTAATGTATCCTTGAACTGGAAGAATACATTTGGTGTCAATGCACCTTCCGGTATAGGTACATAGGTTAGTCGCCAATATCGTAACTGGTATGGAGTTAAATTGACCGAATCAAGATTCCTCATTCGCAATTTTAAGAATGGATATTGAGCAGCATTGATTGTTGATATATCAACATCCTGCTGGCCAGCATTCAGACCACTCATTATGGTTGTTTCTATGCCCGCATTATCTATTCCGATAATATCCACAGTTGGCTGGTCGTCTGCTGATACATCTACAGTTGATCCACGCCATTTTAACTGCTTCCATTGTTTGGCTGCACCAAATGCCGGAGAAGTTATATAACCTAGAGTATCCGGTGTTGGGCAAACTACACTCAATAAAATACGGTCGTAAATATTCTCGGCGAATTTTATAGAAGGCGTATATGTTGCTAGACTATTCTTTTTATAAACAAATACAAAACCATTTGTAGTATCATAGTTATCTATAGATGTAAACCCCTGGCCTTTTAAAGTATGATATAGAGAAATGCCCGGTCCATAATAGGCAGTATCCGCTTCCCATACAGATGCATATGTATTTCCTCCCCAGGGTTGTGTACTGCTTCTTATGGAAACATAAGCCCCTTCCGGTACAATGTTTTCCAGGAACTCCCGTGCTTTTCTTCTTGAAGCAGTGTCACCAACAGAATAAAGAAAATTATATTGCCTATTGTATGATAAGCCACACCAAGAACTACTTCCATACAAAAACCCTGTAGGGTTGGGCATTGGCTGAAACGAAATCGGATCAAAAACATTAATGATTAATTCATTACCACCACAACTGGGGCCAAGATTAAGATGACCGTTAACAGCAATATCATAGTCGGCCGCGTTTGGTGAACTTGTTGGATATTGACCTGATCTTATAAACAAACTGTTTAATACCGGATGGTATTCCCATGTGCGGTTAGTGGAATCTAAAAATACCCTTTCTGAGAACGATTTGGTATGTTGATAAAAATGCGATTGATTAAATCCAACATCACTGTTTGGTAAATAAACAAAGGTTGCCTCATGCCATTTTGATGGATTACCGGCGCCATCAATGGGTGACACCCTCCAGTAATAAACTGTGCTGTCAATAAATGTAATTCCCGGGCTAAATTCAAGTAATCCACCAGCTGCAGTAACATTCACAGTACGCTTAAATGAAGAGTTGAAAAAAGTCGTTGTGTCAATTTCCATCCGGTATTGTTTTGATGGACTGAACGGATTTGCCGTTGATGCATACAACTTAATATTTTGCTTGTTGATAATTGCATAATTCAAAGGATAGACCGGTCTTGCATCATCTTCAAAAATGAATACATCTTTTGTGATCGTGTTATTGTTTTCCCAGGATTCATCAACTGCATTATCTGCGTCAATTGTTACCCTAATCTGATTAAGTCCCTGGTCAGTCGTAGGATTTATATGGAGTTTGACGACGGATACCGAATCTACAAAACGAATTCCCGGAATTGTATCATTAGAAATGGTAAAGAAGTTGCCACCGGGAAGTTTTCGTTCAACTCTGATCGAAATGTCTTTATTAACGGATCTTCCCTGGTTGAAATATTTTGCATCTATTTTAAAAATTGTATCTGCAACTGAAATAAATGATGGAGAGGCTTTCACCATAGGGTCTTCAATAACATAATCAGGCTTCAAATGAGTGTTAGGATGAATTGCCGGATCACCATGATATGTATTTTGCTCTGTGTGCATGCGGGCATAAAAATCTAACTGAGATGTTTGAGCAAAAACGTCTATTACTGTTTGCCTCAATATTTCACCATAAGCTTTGCCATACATTGTTCTCGCTTCATTGGTATATGTTTTCGTATTATAAATATCAAGATAGTGCGGAATACCAAAGTGTGAGCTGGCGATAAATGCAATGGCCCCCCTGTTTGGAGTTAGCAGCCATCTTTCGGAAAGTGTTTCTTTTGTATAGAACCTGGAATGGTTAAAATTAAAAAAGTTACCGGCCAAACATCCCATTGCTATGAACAAAGGATATTTACCCGGGTTATTATATTCTTCAGGATTATCAAGGTTAAAGTCAAGTACTGTTGCCGAAGAGTGACCAAAATAGGCGACCTGGTTAAGTCCTTCAGCAAAAAGATCTTTCATACGCTGATCAGAAATTGCCTGGATGGTCTCTGTAGATGATTTTGTAAACGTCGTCACATTACCACCAAACAAAGTATCAGAAATAATTTGTTTGTACTTATTCATGTAACCGCCTAGCTGTGCAACAAGTGCCGGCTCATTACCCCCAATTACATGTGCTACGTTTTTCATCCATGCTTTGTCCTGAGACAATGGTGAAGAGATTGTTTGAACTATTTCATACTCCTTCACTTTTGCCAAGTAAGTTGCTACTTCACCTCCATCGATCGCCGACAAACGACCAATTGGTGTAAGCGGAATTTGCTGTCTTACATCTGCGCTGAGTAAAATATCAGAAGCAGGAACTC
>DATDCP010000116.1:0-8002 GCA_036524255.1 Chitinophagaceae bacterium | reverse complement strand
GTAGCCACAGGCTTCAAAGTTGGGGTTGATTCTGCCATAAATTAAGCGGGGGCAAAAATAAGGCAAACTTGTCAGATTTCAGATTGCAGATTTAGATTTAAGATGGGTATTTTTTATATGGTTACCAGCTTTCTAGCCCTGGTTTGGCGTCCCTTGCGTCGCACACTTGTACGCCATCAAGTCTGCCCTGCAGTTTCTCGCAGCGAACGCAACGATTAAACGGCGCAACGTTGCGAGCTTTGCTCCTTTGCGTTCTTTGCGTGAAACTTATGCATCAACTCAGAACTTACAATTAATATTGCAACCGGTTTTGCTACAACTACATTCCATATCGATCACCCAGTTTAAAAACTACAACAACCGTTCATTTCACTTCAATGAACGGATCGTCGGCGTTTGCGGTAATAACGGTGTTGGCAAAACCAACCTGCTTGATGCTATTCATTATCTCTGTTTTACTAAAAGCTATTTTACAAGAGATGCTTTAAATATCCAGAATGGCCAAACAGGTTTTAGAGTAGATGGGGAACTGGAACTAAATGAAAAAAAAGAAAAGGCGGTTTGTATACTTCGTGAAACTGGTAAGAAAGAGTTTTCAATAAATGATTCGGGCTATGAAAAATTTTCAGAGCATATCGGCCATTATCCCTGCGTTATCATTGCCCCGGACGATATACAGATCATTACTGATGGCAGCGAAGAACGTCGAAGGTTTTTAGATGCATTGCTTTCACAGATCGATAGAGACTATTTACAAAGCCTGATCACCTACAATAAGATTCTTGTGCAGCGCAATTCCCTGCTAAAAAGTTTTTATGAAACAGGAAACAAAAATCTTTCGCTGCTTGATGTGTTTGATCAGCAATTGTTAAAGCCCGGAGAATACATTTTTAATACCCGTAAACAGTTTCTCATTTCATTTTTGCCGGAGGTAAAAAAACTTTATACGGAAATTGCAAAACAGGAAGAAGAAACAGATCTGTATTTTCAAAGCGAATTAAATCAATGCACATTTACTGAATTATTGCAATTGAACAGGCAAAGAGATATGGCCGCACAAAGAACTACAGGTGGCATTCATCGTGATGACCTGGTCTTTAATCTCAGTAGTCAATTATTTAAAAATATAGCTTCACAGGGCCAGCGAAAAAGTTTACTCTTTGCGCTTAAGCTCGCAGAGATGGATGTATTAAAAGAAAACAAAGGTTTTCCTCCTCTCCTTTTGTTAGATGATGTTTTTGAAAAATTGGATGAAGATCGCATTGCAAATCTTCTTCGCCGTGTTTGTATTGAAAACAATGGACAGGTCTTTATTACGGACACAAACCAAGAAAGGCTTTCACAACACCTGGACGAATTATCAATAAATTATCAGCTAATTCACTTGAGCTAATGTAAGGGGCCCGGATATAACTTTCAACTTTCAATTTTTAACTTTTAACTTTGTTGCATGGGTGAATATTCAATCGGGGATGCTCTTGATAAGTTTTTGGAACAAAGCCGTCTCAGGGGTTCAATCCAGGCTTTGCAAATCGGGGATGTGTGGGAAGATATTATGGGTAAGACGATCGCAAGATATACCGAAGAGATCAGGATCATCAACGATACTCTTTTCATTACTACTCATGTAGCACCACTCAAACAAGAACTTATTTTCCAGAAGGAAAAAATAAAGCTTCGTGTAAACGAAGCTTTGGGAAAAAAGATAATTAAAGAAATAGTTGTTAAGTAAGGACCCCAAAACGGGTATCTCTACCAACAACAGAATCGAAAATTTGCATCCTGTTATTCACGGCCTCTTCCAATATATCTTCTGATGAAACAATACCACGGAATGAATGGATCTCAAAAACGGGAACATAACGAACATGATGTTGACGCATTAATTGCATGCATCTTTCAACCGTGTCATCTGTTGTAGCGGCGGGCAATCCTTTGTTCATTATATCACTAACCGTCGTTTTGGAAAGTTGCTTGTTAGTGACCAATACCTTACTTGTGATGTCGTGTTCAGTTAAAAGTCCAACATACTTTTCATCTTCCATTACGATTAGATACTCTACATTTTCATGACACATGCGACTAAGCGCTGTATCTGCAGAAGAACCGGGGGAAACTGTGTGGAAATGAAGTTCTTTTTTGGCGAGGATCGAAGTTATTTTTTCCATACGCACAGGTTTTAATAGGTTTAATAAATCGTTGTGACTACGACTTTAAGGTCTTTTCAATTTACGAATAAAATCCTGGGAAAAAGTCTGATCGTCGTCATTGTGCAAAAAATATTCCAAACTATTTTTTGCCGGGGACTTTCAGAAAAAGCAAATATCAATCCCCAAAATGAAAGTAGAATGAAAAAGCTGTAATGAAATTGTAAATTCTATTTTGACAATTCTATTGCACTCGTACTCTTGGATCTACTACGCCATAAAGAATATCAGCAAGAATATTTATGACAATAAAAAAAGTGGCGGAGATAAGTACAGAGCCCATTACTACGGGGAAATCTAGTTTTTCTAGCGCATCAACTGTCACTTTACCGATCCCCTTCCATCCAAAAATATATTCCACAAAAAAAGCTCCTGCCAATAATTCGGCAAACCAACCTGTAACTGCTGTTATAACAGGATTTAAAGCATTTCGCAGGGCATGTTTCCAGATCACTTGCATTTTGCCCAGCCCCTTTGCATAGGCGGTTCGGATATAATCCTGGTTCAGAACATCAAGCATAGCGCTGCGTGTAAGTTGTGTGATGATAGCCAGCGGACGAATGCCTAAAGTAAAAGCTGGTAAAATAAGGTTATGCAGCGTCCATTTTCTTTCGCCGGTTATTTCATCCACATCAAACCAATTTCCGTTGATATGTAAGCCGGTCCAATCTGATAATAAAAATCCAAAAATATAGGCAATGATGATCCCCATAAAAAATGAAGGTGCCGATATGCCGACAATACTTGCAAAAACAGAGGATGTATCCACCCATGAACCTTTTCTTACAGCCGCAAGCACTCCTAACGGTATCCCAATTACAATTGCGATTAACATGGCGGCAAAAGCCAGGATCAGGGTTCCGGGCAGCGCTTCAGTCAGTACGCTACCCACCTCTTTTTTAGTCTGATATGATTTGCGCAGATATGGGATCTTTAAACCTACCTTATCTTCTCCTCCGATAAAAAATCCTCTTAATTTCTTTTCCTTAATATCATTTGAGGAGTGAAAGGAGATCGGGGAAACATCATTTACATAAAAGAGAAATTGTTTCCATTTAGGCTGATCAAGATATAGCTCTTTGCGAATATTAGCTTGTGTTGCTGCATCTCCGGTCTGTCCCATTATAAGACGTGATGGATCGCCAAAACCCTGGAAGAGAAAAAAAACAAGTATAACAACACCCACTAATACCAGCAGGCCATAGAGAAGTTTCTTGGTGATAAAGCTTAACAAGATTTCTAATTTCTGATTTCTAACCCTTATCTAAGCTATTTCTTTTTTAATGCTTCTAATGCTTCATCAAAATTAGCATAGCTCCATTTATCAGCTACAACGCCTTGCTTCATATAATATAAAGTTGGATTAGACCTTGCTGCTGTACGAATAGCCGTGAAATCGCAGTTAAGTACAGTAATATTTTGAAAACCCATTTGTGAATAGACCTTATTTGCCAGGTCACGATTCGACGTTACAAAATAAAAAGGTATTCCCTTTTTGTTTGCTTCTGCATAAACAGCAAGCAATTCTTCTTTCCATGACGGGTTTGTGCCGGGCAGATCCGTGTTAAACAATAACAAAGTATGAGGTTCCGATAAAATAGCCTCTGTTGAATCATTAATTATAGTATTACCCGAAGAATCGACACTATTTGCACTGGTTAAAGAAAATCCCTTGATCGGAGGTTCGTTATTCTTTCCTTTCCGGGCAACTTTGTCAAAGCGATTGATGAATTTGTAAAGCGAATCATTAAAATCAGCCGGGAATTTATCTGCAGTGAATTCTACTTTCTGTCCCTGCTTTTCATAAATAAAAGTCATAACGATACTATCGGGAACCGCATTTGCCGGTATCTTCATTTTTTCAGGTACACTGTTTCCTGTTTTGAATGGAAGACAATCAACCGGCGGTAAATATCTTAATGCATACCATTGCAATCCAAAACTGAAAATAGTTACTAAAAGCATCAACGCTGTATTCAATCTCGGCGCAAAAAGAGGTTTGATATGTTTTCTTGCAAAAAGAAGAACAAGGATCAACACAGAGAGTAAAATATCTTTATAAAATGAATATTCAGGAGTTATTTTTATACAATCACCAAAGCAACCGCAATTGGTAGGTCTTCCTGTTTTAAAAGTATAACCCGTGAGTATTGTAAAAAATATCATTAACAACAACAGTAACCAGCTAAATAGTTTCATTCGCCAACCGAAAAGCAATGCTGCGCCGGCAATTATCTCAAAAGCATTCATTGTTATAGATAAAAACAATGTATGGTCATTAAGGAAATGAAATAAATTCATCAATGCATCCTTCAGAAAAAAACTGCTTGTTGTAAGGTCAGAATTCCATACCTCGAAATACTCTTCCATTTTGTAAGCGGTTCCAAACGGGTCGTTTGCTTTTACAAGACCCGAGAAAATAAAAAGTACTCCGACAAAGACCCTGATTATGCTGATGGTTACTTTCATTTATTATTTTTATAAACTTTCTATTAATAAAAACGAAAACTTTTGACTTTTAACTTTTGACTTTTTCTTCACCCATTAATATCAAAGCAAACACCGCATAGTTCACAATATCGAGATAGTTGGCATCAATGCCCTCACTTATAATTGTTTTTCCTTCATTGATCAAAATTTGACGAATGCGCTGCAACTTCATCAAAATAAGATCAACAAAACTTTCCTGGCTCATGCTTCTCCATGCTTCACCATAATCGTGATTTTTATCCTCCATTAATCGTTTAGCAACGCCAACTTTTTCATCAAACATGGGCGAGATCCTTTCTACCGGCATTTCTTCGGGATCGTTATCCGTCAGGTCCAATTGAAAAAGACCAATGACAGCATAATTTATAATTCCTTTGAATTCTGCGGAAATATCGTCGGCTACTTTTTGCTTCCCTGTTTCCTGGATCGTACGAATGCGTTGTGCTTTGATAAATATCTGGTCAACGATCGAGATAGTTCTCAGCACTCTCCATGCTGTTCCATAATCCATTGCTTTTCGTAAAAAAATTTCTTTACAGGAACGGATCACTTCATCGTATTGTTTGTCTGTGGCCATAGTTTGAAAATTGTCTCCCGATAGCTATCGGGATGAGATTGGTGAATTTGAGGTTCGAATGACAATGTCATATTCACCATTCACGTTCACTATCTTTATCGCCAAAAATAACGAACAAAAATCGAATGTTTACACTGAATTGCAAAGGAAGGATATTGGTAATAGACAAACCAATTGTGATGGGTATCATTAATGCCACACCCGATTCATTTTTTGGTGGTAGTCGGTTCAATGGCGATGAAGAAATTGTGGCTGAAGCAGAAAAAATGCTGAAAGATGGCGCCGATATCTTAGATATTGGCGGGCAAAGTACAAGACCCGGAAGCGATTTGATATCTGCAGATGAAGAAATAGAAAGGGTGATACCCGCCATAAAAGCAATTGCTAAAAAAAATCCTGAAGCGTTTATTTCGATAGATACTTTTTATTCAAAAGTGGCAACAGCAGCTGTTGATGCAGGTGCCTCGATAGTGAATGATATAAGTAGCGGCAGCATGGATAATAAAATGATAGCAACAGTTGCTGAATTGAAAGTGCCTTATATTCTCATGCATATGAAAGGCACACCACAAGCCATGCAGCAAAACGCCACTTATGAAAATGTGACACTTGAAGTTCTTGATCATTTTATTTCAAAAACACATGAATTGCAAAAAGCCGGCATCCTTGATATAATTATCGATCCCGGTTTTGGCTTTGCAAAAACCATCGATCAAAATTTTGAGCTATTGAAAAATCTTTCTGTTTTTAAAATGCTTGACAAAGCAATTATGGTTGGTGTTTCACGAAAATCCACCATTTATAAAACACTTGGAGTAAGTGCCGAAGAGGCATTGAATGGCACCTCTGTTTTAAATACAATCGGGCTAATGAATGGAGCATCTATTCTCAGAGTTCATGATGTAAAAGAAGCCAGGGAAACAATTAAATTATACTCCGCTACTTATAAATAAAAAACCTCTTTCCAGGATTTAGAAAGAGGCTTCATTAATTAAATCCTGTTATTAATTTGTTTTTGGAAGATTTTTTGCCGCAAGAGAATCCATAGCTCTTTTATCAGCATCTGCTTTTTCTTGTGTATCACTTACATTTAATATTTCTACGTCAAAGACAAGCGTTGCAAATGGTCCGGCCGGGCCATCCTGTCCATAAGCAAGAGTTCCGGGAACATATAAAATGCCTTTACCTCCTTTATTAAATAAAGGGATCCCATCATGCCATCCCTGTATAGCATTTCCTGGCCCTACCTGGAAAACATATACTCCGGCATCAAACTGCTGATTATTCACCAATCCTTTACCAGCATATTTTACCGTTACAAATTTTCCTAACGCTGCAGGCTCTCCAGTGCCTTTTTCTTTTATTAGGACATAAGTGCCTTGAGGAGCTCTTACTGGTGTTAATTTATTTGCAGAAAAATAATCCTGCATTTCTTTTTCTTCTTTTACTTTTTGTTTAGCGCTTGCTTCTTGCATTTCTATTTCCTGGCGAGGTTTGTCTTTTGCCATTTCTGCTTCATAATCCTTCCTGGCTACACTATCAGTTCTGAATACTTCAAGTACTTTAATATATGTTTTGATCTGATCGCCTTTTTTTGCAAATGAAAGTTGTTGTTGCATTCCTTTTTTAAACAGGGTATCGACACTCTGAGTGACTACTACGCTATCGCCTTTTCTTAGCAATGTAAATAATTCAAAAGGACTATAAGATCCGGAATCCTGCGCTGAAACCGCAAAAAACTGGGGCATCTTTCCATGGCTATCATACAAAACCGAATCATTGATCTTGTAGAGAACATTAAATTTTATCACATTATTATATTTGGCTGTAGAATCCTTACTGCCACCTGAAAAGATCTTGTAAACTAACCCGCTTTTTGTTTTTTGATAATCAGCACTGCACGACAGTATAACTATAGCCAGCACCGCAGATACGATCAACGTAATTTTTGCTTTCATTGTTTTTTTATTATTGAAGTAAATGTATGTTCTCTTTCATGGCGATATGAAAATTCTTCACTGTTTCATCAAGCGATAATGAACTTCTCCCTCCTGATGCATTATAATGTCCGCCACCTTCAAAATATTTGCGGGCAAAGGTATTGCAATCAAAATCTCCTTTACTCCGGAAGCTCCACTTTCGTTCTTCATCCCTGTCGATCACGATCGCAACAAGTTTAATGCCTCTTATACTTTGGGGATAATTTACGAGACCTTCCGTGTCGCCGGTTTTCACCTGGAATCTTAACAGATCAGATTTTGGGATAACCAGTAATACGGTGTTGTATTCATAAAAAACCTCCATCCTGTTTATTAATACATGACCGATGAACCGCATCCTGTTCTCCAAAAAATTATCAAAAAGATCATTGTGCACATGCATGTGTTCAAGGCCCCGATCCTTCAGATCGGCAACAAGTTTATGCACGGCAGCTGTTGTTGATGAGAAACGAAATGATCCTGTATCCGCCACTACACCTGCATAAATGCAATCGATCATCTCTTTTGTAAACTTATCACTGTGACCGGAAGTATACACAAAATCGTAGATCATTTCGCAGGTGCTTGACTTACTTGTATCACTTATTCCCCATTCAAAACTTTTTTCATCAGGTTGCTGATGATGGTCGATCAAAATTCTTGGACAAGTAACTTGTTCCAATTTTGCTGCAAGGTTCTTCGTACGATGTATCGCATTAAAGTCAAGGCAAAAAACCCATTCAGCCTGG
>DATDCP010000115.1:0-31902 GCA_036524255.1 Chitinophagaceae bacterium | reverse complement strand
ACACTATACTTTTTTTCAACTCCTGTTTTTACATCAGCACCAGCAACAAAAAAGGTCACACCTCTTGGTTGTTGCAGATCGAACCAAATAGTTTTTCCATCCGGAGAAAACCATTCATGTCCTGCAATTTCCATATCCATTGTTCTCTTATGTATTAGCTTAACTGCTTTTGTATCGATATTGATCGTCCATATTCTGTCAACTTTATGCCATGGGCCTTCGTGACAAAACATCAACAGTTTTGGATCAGTATTGGAAAATTGGACATGATTGAGCCAGGCACTATCGGAAAATAGTTTTACAAGCTGCCCGTTCTTTACATTAATCGTAAATAAAGTGCGGGGCAGCTTTGCTTCATAAATCAAATTGAAGTAACTGGACTTGCCGGGGTTCTGTCTGAAGATCTCTTTTTCTGCATCGCTGCTCCATGCACCTGCCAATAAAGTTTCATCAGCATTTATTGTAGTGATGCTTGCTTTAAAATCTGCAGGAAAAACATAAACAAGTTTCGTTTGTTTTGTTTCAATATGTGTTGAAAATACTGAATCCTTCACCTGGTAATAAACGAGTTTATTTTTTTCCGCTACTATTTCACCATTCATTGAATTTGTCTGGTAAGTTAGCTGTTCAACCTTCAGCGTTTTCAGATCAACACTATATAATTGCTTATTACTTGCGGGTATATTGCCGGTTTCCTGTTTTACTGAATCATTACTAGCAGTGTTCAAATAATCAGTACCATAAAAGATCATTTTATTGCCTACGAAAGGATTGTTATGAAAATAGAAACTCATATTGTTACCTTCCCTTCTTGTAAGCTTTATTATTTTATGCCCTGTTGATGGATCGATCCATTCATTAGGCATTTTTTGTCCGCCGGTTTCAATTGAAGGCTGAGCAAAAACTTGAAAAGTGATGCAAATGAAAATTAATGAGGACAATGCTAGCTTGGTAATACTAATCAGGGCTTTCATATCAAGCAATCTTTAGCTTACAAAGTACGCCATCCGGATCCTTTTTGTATCCTGTACAGTCCTGTTATTATTTAACCGGTTTTACACCTTCGGAGGTCATTTTTCCGCATACACTTCTTTCAACTGCTGAGTAAGATATTTAAATGACACTGGCAGATCATTAACAGGATCACTTGTGTTTCCTTCGATAAAAATTTTACCGGTATAATTTGCTTTTCTCAATGCCCTTAGGTACGGTTTGAAATCATCACCCATTATACCTGGAAATGATCGTGTCTGTTTTTCTGCAATTTCACAATGAGATAGAACATCAGCATGATCAATAATACTCTGCGGTGATTCATTTTCTCTCATCATATGAAAGATATCTGCATTCAATCTGAAATTAAAATGATTGACCCCTCTCACTATTTCACCAGCCGCTTTCACTGAATTGAGAAAATTTGTTTCGATTGTTTGAAGACCTTCAAGTGCAATAATGATCTTATACTTCGTTGCAACTTCGGCTAGTTTTTTACATAATTGTATAAAATCATTTTTTGCTTTCTGTGGATCATAGCCATCAGGTAATCTTCGGGCACCACCACTGCCCAAAACAATAAATGACAAACCTGCTTTTTGTGCTCTTGAGAGAACAGTATCAACATAAGACAGCACACGGGTCTCATCTACCTCCGGGCCTGCAATTTTCATAGTAGATGGAAAGAAAATATTACAGAGAAATACTTTACATCTTGCATTTTTTATTCTTGTAATGTTTTGTTGAAACTGTTCTTCCGATAAAGTTGGAGAAAGCATTCTGCCAACCGATTCGCCAACCAATCGAAAGCCAGCTGAATAAACTAAGCTATCCTGTTCTAAACGGAATACAATACCTAATTCAGGAACAGCCCCCCTGCCCCACGAAGGGGGGTTCTTAGACTCCGATAACTTGAAAGTCGTTTGATTGTTTTGAGCAGTCAGTTTCGTTATAGTGAGAACTAATAAAGTTGATATTAATATTAGCCTATACAAAATGTTTTAATAATTTAATGAATGATAAGTTATGGTGAATATAGTTACTGAACGTACAAGAGTGCGACGCAACATACGATGAAAGTTGTAATACAGCTGATCTCATAAAATTATTTATATACTCTTTTTAACCATTCCTCCGGCACATGTATAATGCAGATATTCATACTTCGGTTGTCAGCAGACAGCATAGCCGATTGTATCTGGATCTTTGTTCCATCCGGACTCATGGTTGGATGCGGATGATCTGCTGCTGTTGCTTTATGCCCTGCAGAAAGCAATATCATTTCTTTTGTATGCCGATCGATCAGGTAGATGCTGCGTGAAAAATCATCAGCGACTGCCCAGCGACCATCAGGTGAGCCAGTCACATGCCAGAGGCCGCTTCCACTTTTTGTTTGTCCAACAATTTCCATTTCTCTAGTACGAAGATTAATAATAGCAAGACCTGTTGGTTTTTCTCTTGTACCCGACGGACCCCATGAAGGATCTTGTCCCGGGTTTGCACCACTGACACCAGTGCCCGCTTCAACTGTTTTATTTGTGCCAGGAATTTTTCTATGACCCATGATCGCAATGGCTACTTCATCTTTTGCAATAACTGCTTCATGTGTTACCCATTCATATTCTGATTCGGGATAGAGCGGACGAAGACCTGTGCCATCACTCATAACAGTCCATGTTCGTTGTGGTGATTTGCCGCCGGTCTCCCAACAAAAAACTATCTCGCCTCCTACCCATGGATTAGTTTGTATATGCCCAACCTGGAAGGGAACAGATATTACATGTTTTATTTCCCCGGTCTTTATATTCATGCCGGCAATACCTGATGGACCTTGTCCCATATTACGTGGCCCAAAATTTTTTTCCAGTTTTGTACCAGAAGGTAAATGTTTTGCAGCTTGTTGCACACCTATACGGAAGAAAGCCCACTCTTCATCGCCATCCAATGCCATATCGCCACCGGCACCGAGTTCTTTTGGCGTAGTTCCGCAAATTCGCTGGTATGCATCTGCTTTTTTTAATGTGCCGGCCTTACTGTCAGAAAATAATTTTTCAAGATCTACTTCGATTATTTGTACCGGGCTTTGCACTCGGCGTCTTGCTGTATCACCGGGAGTTGTTGGTATTGTATCATTCTTTGCATTTCGCATAAAGTACAACTTCATTGATTTGCGTGCAATGTTCAACATGCCTGTATAGCCACCTTCTGTAACCTGCACAATATCTCCTGTCTTCTCATTTACTGCCATTGCTTCTCCTCTTACACGATTAGAACGAAAGATGAGCCATTGGCCATCGGATGTCCATTGATTATGTGTTTGATAGATTTTTGAATCCCCGTTTTGCGTGCTGGTAAGAAAAATAAGTTTGGTTCCTGTAACTCGATCTGTTATTTCTTTTCGCTCTGATGGGAAACGTTTCCCGATCTGTGCATGGGTGAACATGCATGAGATAAACGATATTGTAAGAAAAAAAAGTTTCATACTTTTTAAATACTAATTATTTTCAAGTTTAATATTCGTACACCAAAATTTATGTTATCAAAAAATAAACCCCACATCGTCATCGCTACAGATGCGATCGGCATATCAGCAACCATAGTAAGTTTCCTTTGAGAGAAAGAATTCAAACTTAAGTTCAAACCCAACAAACAAACTATTCTCTTTTTCATTTATTCTTTTCTTTTAATTGCAATGCACTATCATTTATATAAAAAGAATAGTTATTTAATAATTCAATTATCTCTGCTCCTGCTAAAATAGCCGGGCCATATCCATGTGCCGCAAAAACATTCACTGGCCTGTGATAATAAAACGCAGGATCAAATGCCATTCCTGTGCCAACGCATGTTCCTTCTACTTGTCCTTTGTCATTGATCTTCGTTGATACAGCATTCCATGCAAGTATGCTCATCGGACCATAGATCATTGCATCTATCCAGCCTTTATTACAGGCATGTGCAATGCAATATGCATAAATAGCTGTTGCGGATGTTTCCAAATAACTATCATTTTTATCTAATAGTTGATGCCAGAATCCCGAACCACTTTGATAAGTTGCCAATCCTTTTATAAGATCTTTAAATTGCTGAAGCACTGCATTTCTGCCTGGGTGATTTTCTGGCAGTACGTCTAAAAGCTCACTCATCGCCAACAGTGCCCAGCCATTGGCTCTGCCCCAATGATATTGAGGATGAACTTCCATACTTTCAACCCAGCCATGCATGTACAATCCTTTTTCTTTATTAAACATCCTCTTACTGTAATTCAAAACCTGTTTTACACAATCATCAAAATATTTTTTATCACCAGTTAGTTTGCCCATTTGTGCCACTGCCGGTATATACATATACAAGTCATCCAACCATAAAGTGTTTTTCTGCGGACGATTTCGGCCTATCGTTCCGTCTTTCAACCGGTACTCTTTTGTAAAAACATAATTGATGTAGTTATCTATCAGTGGCCGCAGATCATTATTTAAGCCACTGCGTTGTGCTTTTATCATCGAAGCACAAACAGCACCGGCATCATCCAATGCATGTGGATCTATTGGCTGATTGAACAATCTTTTCTTTTGAATATACTCAAGCGGGAATTTTGACTTAACCGCTGGTATCCATTTCGATAAAAAATCGAATCTGGTTTTTACATAATCATTATATTTTTTATCGCCTGTTGTTTCATAAGCCCTTTGTATTGCTGAATAAGTAACGCCCCACTCATAGCTTGTCAAGCGAAAATCACCTTGTTTGACAACTGTATTTGTATCCAGTTGACCTATACTATTTACAATTTCTCCTGATTGTTTATTCATCATTTGTGCAGGTGTAACTGCATCGAGATAGTTAAATATTCTATCAAGCACTACTTTTACATTTTCTTTCGCAGGTGCCTCATATGGCACAGGGTAATCCACCTTCATAGCATGAAGCGGTGTCGTTACATCATTTTTAACTGGAGGGGTTTGCTGACCGTTTACATTAAACAGAAAAAGAACAGCAATAACTAGAGGGCAAATAATTTTTTTCATATGCAAGCAAATTAGATATAACTGGCAATAGCAGTTTTTAAAATTATTGAAAACAGATCCGTTTTCATCCTGCGCTATCCTGTATAATAAAATGGGAGAATTTTAAAAATGAAAAGACCCCAATCATTTTGGGGACCTTTTCATTTACTACTGCTTATATGAGATACTAGTATCCTGGGTTTTGCATCGCTTGTTTTTCTGCCGGGGTCAGAGGAACTCCACTTGCTTGTATTCCATCTAAAAATGTTTGGGGAAGTGGACGCAGCAAATGGTGGTCTTTAATGTTGGGGGTCGCATCCGGGTTAAATGCTTTTGCACGGGCAACTAATGTTTTGGTACGGGATAAATCCTGCCAGCGTAAATATTCACCGGCGAGTTCCCTCGCTCTTTCATTTAACAATAAGCATAACATTCTGTCGTAAGTAGCAGAATAACCCAACGTACTGATGATGTATTCATCTCCGGCCGGCAATGTTGCAATATTGGTAATAGCTAAACTTGCTGATGCCGCCGTTGTTACAGGAATATTATTTGATTCATAATAGGAATTCTCAGGAAAGAAAGAAGGAGGTATGGTCGGTTGAGGAGCACTACTAGGAGCAGCTCCACCATCATAATAAACAGAACGGTTTTCACCATTTGTATATTGAGACCTTGTTCTTACAGGGTTAATATATGGTAGTGCATCTGTATAAGTACCCGTACCCAGCTTTGCCAAACGTATCTTGGCTTCAGCAGCTATCAGGTAGGTTTCTGCAGAGCGGGCCAATGTAATATCACGAAGACCTCTCACATCATTAAAGCCAGCTGTACGTGAGCCATCCATAAACTTGCTGAGTGATGGGAAACGGCGGGTATCGTTCCATCCAATATCAGTTGTCTGCCCGGTCTTATACGCCACATAAACATGAGGTATAGTTTTTCCAGTTCCACTATAAATAACAGAATTGTTTAACAAATTAGCCGAAAACCGGGTATCACCTGGCTGATTGATAACATACATAAGACCTAAATCACCTATCACATAAGGAGCCGTTGGTGCACCAATATTCACCTTGCTTTTTGTTCTGAAAGATTTCCAGAACCTTGAGTCGTTCTGCAAATCATATATCCTGTACATATAAAAGTTCGGGCACAACCGGCTAAACGGACGGTCGCCACTTAAGTCCCTTTGCATCTGTGCGATATCCTCATAGCGGGAAACATAGTATAAATGTTGAGTGTTTTGGCCACTTGCAGATAAGTCTGATGTGAACTGAGCGGATAAGATTATTTCACTCAGATTTTCATTGGCGCTGTTAGGAGAAGTATACCTCCATAGATCCCCGAAGTTGGGCGCTAATGGATGTCTTGAAATTACACCATCACACAAAGCCCCGATAGCTGCGAGGTCAGCGGCTTTTGTAGTTGAATTCCACGAATCATTGATCTCGCTGGCACGGGACAAGTATGCTTTTGCAAGAAAATGGGCTGCTGCATCTTTGGTTATTTTGGCAGGTGAACCTGTATTACCGAGCAGGTTATTTGCTTGTGTAAAATCAGCAATTATCAAATCATAGATGTCCTTGGGTGTTGCACGGGTAAACTCCAACTCAACTGTATTGCTAGACTTGCTTTTTAAAGGCACTGACCCATATTGGCTTACCAGCCTTAAATAATTATATGCACGTAAAAAATATCCCTCACCCAAAGCGGTTTTCTTGATCGCATCACTAGTAGATGCACTGGCTGTTGCATTCTCAATGATTAGGTTGGCATCACCAATTCCCAGGTATAAATTGTCCCACTGGGCATTTGCAGGCACTGTATTAGCATTATTGGGAGTAACAATAGGCCCAAATGTATTTCCATAAGAATTATACATTCCATTTGAGGGGTCACCGCCTGTACGAAACTCATCCGCTCCATAGCTCATATTGGAAAAAGCCATCTCCCCATTAAATTGAGTAGCAAATACCTGGTGATAGGTACCTAAAACCAATTGCTGGAGACCTTCATCAGTTTTATAAAATTCCAGATCCCTTGAGGTTTTCAATTCTTCGTCTAAGAATGATTTCTTACATGATATGGTAACCATTGCAACAATAATAGTTACCAGGCCAACTTTATATATTTTATTTCTAATACTCATGATTGACAAGTTTTTAATTGATTAAAATCCTGCGTTAATACCAATAGTGAATCCACGATTAGATATAGTTGATGCTACATCCATATCCATGAAATCGATCTTGGAAAACAGCATACCGGGGTTGGTCGCCTGGAAATACAACCGCAGGCTAGACATATGCATCTTATTTACAATTTTACCAGGGAAATTATACCCAAGAGTAACATACCTGATTTTCAGAAAATCTGCTTTCAGGTAACCTAAGGAAGGAGAATACACATCTCCCGAGGCTACAGAATAAAATGGTTTTTGGTACTCGGCGTCCTGGTTATTTTCTGTCCAGTAATCAATCTGCCGCTGGTTTCCGCGGGCAACTTGGGCTTCACCACCTTGATTGAACCAGTAATTCATTCGGCCATATATAAAGAATGAGAAATCCAGGCTTTTATAAGTAAAAGTATTTGTCATACCCACGATCCAGCGGGGCCTTGTGTGACCAATAATTGTGCGGTCAAAGTTTCCATCAATCTTGTTGTCACCATTCTGGTCGATAGGCCTAACCTGTCCCGGTGTAAAGGTGTTCCCGTTTTGAGCATACTTTTTCAATAATGTTGTATCGGAATATTGCCACATGCCATTGGATGCAAAACCATAGATAACACGAATGGGCTGGCCAACAAAAAGGTTGTTAAGTATGTCATCATTCTTACCAGTGGCCCCCTCAACAAGTTTGTCTTGTTGCCAGCTTACATTCAAATTGGTTGTCCACTGAAAGTCTTTAGTACTTATGTTGATCGTATTAATAGTAATATCAACACCTTTATTAGCAGTTTGTCCAATATTGGTTAGCGTTGTAAGGTATCCTGTAACAGTTGGCAATTGTTGCGGAAATATTAAATCGTTTGTCTCTGAAGTATACGCATCAATTGACCCGGATACTCTTCTCTTTAATATGCTGAAATCAATACCAACATTGTATTGAGTTGTTTTCTCCCATTTTAGATTTGGATTTCCCAACTGTGTAACTGGAAGAGACGCGGCGTTAACAGTTCCACCGTTAGGATAGAAATAAGGGGCGGTGGGTGTTAGTGTCTGATATGGATTAACTGAGGAATTACCCGTAACTCCCACGCCAATCCGGAATTTTAATTCATTTATAAACTGAACATTTTGCATAAATTTCTCATTGCTTATACGCCATGCAAAGGCAGCGCTTGGAAATACCTCACTCTTATTTCCTTCTGAAAGTTGCGAAGCTGCATCCTGTCTTACGGATACAGTTAATAAATATTTATCATCAAATCCATAGTTCAGGCGGCCCATATAGCTTGATAACTGACTTTCAGATAATGGGGTAACGCGGGTAATGGTAAGGTTTGTTGAGGGAAGTACCCCGCTATTCAATTCATACCATTTTTGACTGGCAAACGGAATGGCAGTACCAACTATCCTGGTTACAGGGTTAGCAACATATTTGGTAGCGCTTTGCAAAAGGGTGAGACCAAAACTGTGTTTTTTGTAAACCTTATCATAGTAAAGCAGGTTATCCAGCGTCCATGAATAAGTTTTTGCTTCCTGTAAGGAAGCGCCATTAATACCACTGCTGGCGGCTGATTTGCCATCAATATAAGTGCCATTGCTATAGTTAGAAAAATCAGGACCGAAGTTGAAGCGGTATCTCAATCCTTTTAATGCAGGATGAATTTTTCCAAAATCCACCTGTGCATTTAGACTTCCAAATGCACGCAACGTTGCTCGTTGGTCTTGTGTATATTTTTCTTCATCCACCACAGTTTTTATGGCCACATCCCCGCCGGGGTAAATTATTCTGTTCCCGGCTGCATCATAAGGAAGTGCCCATTTGAAAAGTGCCCTGGCAGAATTGTAAATGCTGTTAGGCGGAGTGCCAACAAATGAACCAACTGTTATATTAGACTGTCCAAACTCCTGTACTCCATAGGAAAGGTTTGCGGTAAGCCCCATACTAAACCAGTCAGTTGCCTGTATATCCACACTTGCTTTTGTTGAATATCTCGTAAATTTCTGTCCGATCGAAGTTCCTTTATTATTTAAATAACCAAAAGAAGCGTAAGCTTTTATTTTATTTGTACCGCCGCTTACACTTATTAAGTTGTCTGAAGTAATACCGGTTTGAGATACAAGGTCTGTCCATTCCGTATTGCCAACTTTTGATCCATCCCATGTTCCGCCTGCCCAGCCTTGTTCAATATTTTTCCAGGCAGTCGGGTCAGAAGTTGCGAGGAAAATATCCTTGTCGTTATTAATATTTGGATTATCACCTCTCGGGCGGACGGCAGGATTGCTATAATAAACAGCCCAGCGACGAAAGTCAATATATTCTGAAGCTGACATAATAGGTGCCCAGTCCTTAATAGTTTCAAATGTGGTAGTACTAAAAAGATTAACCTGTGTTTTACCTGATTTACCCTGTTTGGTGGTAACTATCACAACTCCATTGGCGCCTCTTGAACCATAAATAGCAGTGGCCGATGCGTCTTTCAATACATCGATCGATTCAATATCGTTAGGATTGAGGTACTCGATGCCGCCACTGGACAAAGGAATATTATCAACGACATAAAGAGGATCATTCGTTGCATTTACAGAACGTTCGCCGCGGATTCTAATAGTAGGTACTGTACCCGGCCGTTCATTAGAAGTAATATCCACACCTGATAGTTTACCCTGCATGGCCTGCAACACATTGTCAACAGGTCGTGCCCTGATATCCTTTTGGCCGATGCTTGCAACAGCACCGGTTACGTCCTTCTTTTTTACAGTAGCATAACCAGTAACTACAACTTCCTCCATTGACAAAGTAGAACTGGTTGCTGTAATACTTATCTCGTTTCTGTTATCTAAATCAATCTCCTGATCTAAAAAACCTATTGAAGTAATTACCAGTTTGGATGTGGCTGAAGGAGTATTAATAACAAAGTAACCATCAGAATTGGTCGTTGTAGTAATGGTGGTTCCCTTCACCTGTACCGTTGCGCCTGATACCGGTTTACCAGTTTCATCACTTACTTTACCGGATACCTTAAAAGTATTTTGCGAAAAAGCGATTGTGGTAATGAAGAAAAATAATATTAGCAAAGTACCACACCTTGCTAAGGCAGTTTTTCTTTTCATATAGCAGCAGTTTTATGTTTGAAAAATCAATGATTAAAATAGAATGAAACAATCCTATTTTAATTCTCAAATTGAAAATAGTCACTACCGGACAAAAACCATCCTGCTGCATCATGAAAATCAAACTATAAAACAAGAAATCTACGCAATCGTTCCCGGAATTATCTATCGAAAAAATAAAATAGTTTATAAAAAATGATAAGTACGATCAAATGAAAAAAGCAGGGAATACTGCCTCTTTCATTTATGCTATGGATTTTGAGTAAATAACCCAAGTGAAGTAAATAATTTTTTTCATGATCCAAGCAAACTAAAAATAATGCAATAGCAGTTTTTTAAAAAATTGCTTTAATCACATTCGTTTTCATCCTGCGCTATCCCATTAACAAAAAAAATGGTGGTCATTTAAAATAATGACACACCATTTCCTTCACTGACTGCTTGTATGAAGTCGATTAATAGCCGGGGTTTTGATAGGCAAGCCTGGCTGCATCATCTAAAGGTTTTCCAGTTTCATCGGTTAATAACACTAAATAGTTATTTGGCCATGGCCTGAATGTGTAAGCCTTTTTCATTTGCCCTTTACCATTTCCATTCTGTCCATTTCCACTTGCTGTATTAAAAGCAACTGGCCACAGTCCTGTTTTATCCGAAGCCATCTGGTTAAGATATACTACACGATCATATAATATTCCTGCATTATGCTGATCTTCCCATGCAATACCCTCAGTTAAGAATTCGCGAACTTTTTCATTGTAGATGAAATGAATGAACATGTCTGGTTTTGAAGTAACAGTAGGAATATATCCTTCAGCCAAAGCTTGTGGCGTACCGGGAGTAAAGTAAGCTTCTGTTACCTGGATCTTATCAAAAGCGTCACCATTTGCCGGATAAGGAAATACTTTTTCAGATGGAGCAAGCAGGGTTGCTTTAGGTTCCCACTCTACTAATACGTTGGGGCGGTTTTCACCACCCTTGTAAGCAGCTCTTTGCCTCAGAATATTAATATCAGCTAATGCCTGGGAATACTGGCCCTTACGTCCATAGGCTTCTGCACGAACCAGATAAGTTTCTGCTAACCGCATAAGTATCGCATCACGAGTACCGCTTTCACTATTAAAATTTGCTTCATCGCTGCTTCCGCCCTTTAAAGGATCAACATATTTTTTAGAAGCCAGATATGGGGCAGACATTCCTGTTGCAAGTCCCATGTTTGCACCGTTATGCCAAAGTCTGTAATAGTACCGATTGGTCACAGACGATCTTATCCATCGAACCATGAATTGAAAAGGCATGCTCATCACCATTGTGGAATCAAGGGCTTCATCCCTTTGATTTTCGAGATAAATAATTGCTCGCTTACCTTGCAAAATTCTTTTAGGTGCAGGGCTTGGTAATGGTAATGGTATTGCTGGTTCACCTGCAGGTTTATTTGCGTTCCACCAGGTGGCTGCAGCAGTAGTCCATACATATGATGTACTTGTTGCTGTTGGCATATTGCCAATATACTCAGATGAAAACGTTTTATAATAACGGGAATCATAAACTTTGTCACGGAAGTTATCGTAAGCAAAATCTGTAGGCTTAAAAGTTCCAAAAGGCCGACCATAAGCCTGCACACGGGTCACACCAGTTTGATTGGTATAATCTCCAATATGATAGTTGCATGAGCGGTTACCACCAAAGCGACCATCTAAAGAAATATTAATATCGAATTGAGCGGCCCATATTACTTCATTATGCGGACTGGTTTCAGCAACTGCAGGATTAAACAAGGTCCAGTAATCAGGTGCTATGCCTGCAACACCACCTTTACCATTTATTACTTCAGTAGCCACTGTAATTACAGAATCAAGATCAGTTGCGACATTTCCTTTGTATAACATTTTCAGATGAACTTCACCTGAGCTCTGGTAACCTGCAGCCTGGGCCCGGTTAAGATAGAGCTTGGCGAGTAAATGACCTGCGGCCCATTTGGTAATACGGCCACGTTCGCTGGTTGTTGGAGGAAGATTTTCATAAGCAAACCTTGTGTCAGAAATTATTTGTTTATAAATGTCTTCCAGTTTTGCTTTAGGAAAATAATAAATGCCATCATCCTCACGACGGGGAGTAAGCAGCAACGGTACATCACCAAGTTGATTTGAAACCAGGTAATAAGCCCATGCACGCAGAAAAAGTATTTCAGATCTTCTTGTTTTTCTAAACGCCTCATCTGAACCGAACTTGCCTGGTTTAATATTATCAATGATATCAAGTGCGATGTTACAATTATTAATATGCGGGTATGCTCCCATCGGTGCATAGTTAGAGTTAGCACTACCCAAAAAATTGGTAAGATTATTATTCGCGATAGCACTTACGTTGGTACCATAGTTAGCAGCTGTCATTTGTGCATTCGCGGCAGTAGAGGTCATATATGCATCTGTTTCAGGTTCAATGAGCCTGGCCCCGTTTGCTTCCCACTCATGTTTTACACGGGAATATACATAAAGCCCATTGATAAGTGAGTTGAGACCGTTCTCATCATTATAGTAATCCTGTGTCAAAGTCGCTACTTGTTTTTCAGTAAGAAACTTTTTACATGAACCCATGGATAAAATCGCAAAGGTTACCAGTGCTGTAATTAAAATATTTCTATTCATATGCTGTTTCATAAAAGTCTTTTTAGTATTTGCTTAAACAATACAATTTTTTGCTTTTTAAAAACCTGCTCTTATCCCAAAGACAAAACTTTGTTGAAGAATCGTATTATTATTTGTTCCGCCAAGGGGGCTATTATTAGTTGAAGCGACACTCCAATTTGTATCATCATCAGGATTGATGCCCCACTTTACAACTTCCCCACCGAATATGAAAGGATTAAGTACCTGGAAATTGAGTACTAGTTCCCTGGCTGTAATTTTCTTAAGCCATTTTTGAGGACATGTATATGAAAGCGAAATATTCCTGACTACTGCAAATGAACCATCATTGTATTGCATGGCTTCTACTGTGTTCGTTATGCCAGGAGCTAAGTTAGGCATCGGCCATTTTCCATTTGGATTATCCCATGCCCACACATCGTTCTCTACACGACCATTGGGGTTAACACCACCATAAGAATTCGGATAACCACCAAAATACATTTGTCCCCACCGGAAATAAATAAAAGTATTTAATGACCAGCTCTTATAAGTAAATGTATTTGTGATACCGCCTGTCCAATCGGGACGAACACTGCCAAGTATCACGTAATCGGATGCATCGATCTTCTTATCACCATTTTGATCAACAACTTTAACTGTTCCCGGTCTGAAATTACTTCCGTTTGCATTGAAGAGGGCCATCTCAGTAAGATCTTTAGCTTCACCACCCCAAATACCTGCATTTTCAAAACGATAAAAAACTTGTGTCGGCTGTCCAATAAACAAGCGATCACCCACCATATCCTGCTTGCCATTTATTAATTCAACAATTTCTTCTTTGTTATTTGACCAGTTGACATCAACATCCCATGTAAAATCTTTTAGTTTAACAGGTGTACCTGAAAGAGTAACCTCTATTCCTTTGTTCCTTGTTTTACCAATGTTTTCAAATTTTTGAACATAGCCCGATACCGCGGGAAGTGTTTTTGGGAAAATAAGGTCGGTGGTATTTTGCTGATAATACTCTATTGAACCAGATAATCGATTTTTAAATAGTGTAAAATCTACCCCGATATTTCCTTGCGCTGTTTCTTCCCATTTGAGGTCGGGGTTCTGAACTAACTGAGGTAAATAACCGATCCCGGCTGCCGAACCAAAGACATATGGATTCCTGCTCAACGGGCCAGATGTTGTATAAGGGTTAACTGCAGAATTACCAACCACACCATATCCAACCCGAAGTTTAAGTTCATTTATCCAATTCACAGAACTTAAAAAACCTTCCTGTTGCATTTTCCAGGCTACTGCGAATGATGGAAAGAAATCCCATTTGTGTTCAGGAGCCAATACAGAAGCTCCATCGGCACGACCCGAAACTGTAAGCAAATATTTATCCTTCAAGGTATAATTAATGCGGCCCATAAAAGAGGCAAGTGTGTTTTCAGTGAACCCTGTACCAATGCCCGGATTTCCTGCAGTATTTGATCCCAGGTCATACCATAAACTAAGAGGATTAATAAGACCCGTTACGCTGGTGCTTATATTTTCTCTCCGTGATTTTTGCGTTGATTGAAGCAATGTAACATTCACTTTATGCTGTTCGGCAAAAGTCTTATCAACATAAAGTAAATTCTCAACTACCCACGAAAAATTTTCCTGTGTTGCATAACCAGCTGTATTCGGCCTGTTGGTTAAATGGCTGGTTGCATCGGGCCCCGTCCATGATCCTGATCTGAACTGCCGGTATTGAGCGCCGAAGTTTACACGATACCTCAACCAATTAGTAAATTTTAATTCAGTAAAAACATTTACAAGTATTGCTGCTGTTCTTCTCTCATTCAATACCTGGTCAATATCTATTAAAGGATTCCATAGAGTAATATTACCGCCGGGGTTTTTAATTGGAAAACCATTAGCATCAGTAGGCAATGCATATGGAAACATATCAGTCGCTCTTGAATACAGATCTTTTGATCCAGTATTAGAAGTATTCGGTGCGTGAATACCAAAGTTCTGCGTGGAAAGAGAAGTGATTATGTTAGTTCCAAGGTTAAGCCATTTGTTAGGAGTCACATCTCCATTTATTGATGCTGTATAACGTTTATAATCCTGATCTTTTTGAACACCCTGCTGATTATAATAATTAAGTGATATCAGCAGACGTGAAATATCGGATCCTGCAGTAAGTGAAATTTGATGGTTTTGGGTTATACCTGTTCGTGTTGCATCATTCATCCAATCATAGCTTCGTATGTTTTCAGAGTTATATACCGGGATCGCTGCCGGCCAGCCGAGTGCTTGTTCCGCAGTTGTAGTAGGTCTTGTCTTAACTGTTCCATCGGGATTCCATTCATATCCCGCCATTACAGACGCAAGAGCAACCGCATCTGTAGTTAGGTTTGGCATTCGTAGCTTATCAAGATCAGGGTCGGGATACCACATTGTAGCAGGCACATTCAGATTAGTATTGGTTGTAGTGTTATATCCACGTCCATTTATCAAACTCAGTCGCCATCTGTCTATATACTCGCCTCCATCCATCCAATCTGTTAATGATTTATAAGAATCAATTGAAACGGTTGATTGAAAGTTGACACCGACTCTTCCTTTTTTTCCTTTATTAGTAGTAATAAGAACCACTCCATTAGCACCACGTGAACCATAGATCGCAGTAGCGGATGCGTCTTTCAATATTTCTACCGAAGCAATATCATTTGGATTGAGATCGGCCATGGTAAATGAACTAACACCAAGTGAATTCACCAATGGAATACCATCAACTACATAAAGAGGTTCATTCGATGCACCTATCGAACGATTACCGCGGACCCTCAGTACTGGTAATTCACCCGGTTTTAAATTTGATGTAACATGTACACCTGCTGCCTTACCCTGTATAGCTTGTAAAACATTTTGTGCAGGTCTTTCCTGGATATCTGCAGCCGTCAAGCGACTGATAGCTCCTGTTACATCACTCTTTTTTTGCGTACCATAACCTACAACAACTACATCCTGCAGAGATGTTGCCGAACTTGTCAACCTAATAGTTATTTCCGCTCTGTCATTAATAGCAACTTCCAGTTCAGCAAACCCAATAGAAGAAATTACCAAAACAGATTTACCTGAAGGAGCATTCAACGCAAATGTTCCCTCGGCTGTTGTGGCTGCTGCTATCGCAGTTCCTTTTACCGTCACAGTTGCGCCAGCAACTGGTTTACTTGATTCATCTGTTACTTTTCCTGATACCCTAAAATTGTTTTGAGAAAATGAGACTAAAGAAATAAAGAAGAGTAATAATAGCAGAAGTGTAGCCCTTACTAAAGCAGTTTTTCTTTTCATACAGCAGCATTTTAGTTTTAAATGAACCACAAGTTAAAACTGTGATACTCACTTCTCATCCTGACCTATCCTGCTGCAAACAAGTATTTACGCAATCGTTCCCGGAAACTATTAAATTGAGTGAGAAATGAAATTTTGATAGTCTACTATTTGTAAATAAGGTGCTTACAAAAATCAGCTGTTCTTTCACAACCAACCTGGTCCATTACCTGCTGCAATTGTGTTTTTAAAATAGAAATAGTATGATCTCCTCCCTTATTTCCTAATGCTGATACTCCATACATAAATGTTCTTCCGAGAAATGCAAACTCTGCACCGGATGCCAAAGCCCTCGCAACATCAGGACCAGTACGAATACCGCTATCCATCATGATCTTTATCTTGTCTTTATAATTTTTAACGATCGGCGTCAATGACCTGATCGTTGATTGACCCGCATCAATTTGCCTTCCTCCATGATTTGAAATAATGATACCATCTAACCCTAATCGTATCGCCATTTCTGTGTCCTCTGGTGAAGCAACTCCTTTCAAAACTAATTTTCCTTTCCACATGTCACGAATAGGTGCGATCTTTTCTTCATTCAATCTTCCGGAAAAAGTTTTATTCATATAAGCACCAAGTTGTTTCATGTCCAACCCTTTCGGCATATAGGGTTTCATATTGGCAAATGCAGGCTGCCCATGAATTAAAGTTCTGATCGCCCAGTCAGGTCTGCCCATTATTTGTAAAATATTTCGAAGCGTCATCCTTGGAGGCATGGCTAAACCGTTACGAATATCTCTTGGCCGGTAACCAAAAGTGGGAACATCACAAAGAATGACCAACACGGGACAATGTGCAGCTTCGGCTCTTTTTATAAGACTGTTCCGGATCTCATCTTCTACAGGATGGTATAGTTGATACCATGCTCTTCCTTCTGTCAACTCACTTATTCGTTCAATGCTTGATGTTGTTACTGTACTTAATATAAATGGGATGTTATGTTCAAACGCTGCCTTTGCTAATATTTCCGGAGTATTCGGCCACATCAAACCTTGTAAGCCAACAGGAGCAACTCCAAAAGGAGCATCATATACATGACCAAACAATTCTGTCTTCATATCTGAAGAAGTATATTTAGAAAGATAGAAGGGTTGCAACTCAACTTGCCTTAGCTCTGCAGTGTTCTTGTAAAGATTTATATCTTCATTACATCCGCCATCGAGATATTCAAAAGCAAACTTTGGAATTTTCTTTTTTGCTTTTTTTATCAAATCATCGAGTGAAGGATAATTTGTATTATACTTCCATTTCATTTTATAAAATTAATATTATTAGTAGTTGAAAGGTCCTCTTACACTTTTGTCCCATGTGTAACTGAATAAAGTTTTAGGTCAATAATGTCTGAAGGAAGTTTTTTTGTATTCCAATGCTGATGCATGGCTAATGCAGCTCCCAATGCTGAGGCTTGCGGCACCGAAGCAGCATAAACTTCTATTTTTGGAAATGCTTCAGCCAGCAAATACATATAAATTGGGTTTTTGCTAAAGCCCCCATCCACAAATATTCTTTTTACATGTGCACCCTTCAACACAAGATTTGTACTTCTTACTTGCTGTTTCATTATATCAGCTATCAACTGGTGATAAGCTTCTTCATACGATGTAAATTCATCAAGTTTTCTGAATTGAAAATCTGATTGACGTTTGTCGTTTGTTTTTGCTTTAACAAGTTTTTTTCTGCTTAATCCAACCAGGACTTGCAGGTCACATTTAATTGACGAGTAATGATCCAATGGTTTTTTAAAAAAATCCGCAAGCCGCTTTACCTGTTGCTCATGTTCATACCCTGCAAAAAGTCTTGATGCTTTAACTGGTTTGCCTTCGTAAGAAAGATAACAAAGACAATCCTCGTCCAGTTCATAATCAGACAACATTGTATTATTAAAAGGATTAATAGTTATGCACCAGGTACCTGTTGACAACAAAACAAACGGTTCATGAAATGAAATAAAGTAAGGGATCAATGCAGATGAGCTATCATGCAATCCCCCACCTGCAGGTACTTGACCGTTTATTTTATCAGCAACTTTATCATACGATAATATGGAAGGAAGTTTTTCTGCAATGCCTTCTTTATTCACCCATTCATGATATTTTTTGTCCTGGAAATTCCAAAGATTGGTATGACACCCAATGCTTGTAATATCGGAATATAGTTTTGAGGTAAGAACATAACTGAGATACTGAGGCAGATGCAAAGCGTATTTTATTTTTTCAAAAATTGCAAGCTTCTCATATTTCAACCTGTATAGTTGCATACCCGAATTCAGGTTACCAAGGACGGGTGATGATGTTTGCTTTGAAACCAAACTTTCGCCACCATAATCTTTATAAAATTTCTTTTGTAAAGCAGGTGTATAAGGTTTCAGGTAATTGTATAGTGGAGGAATAACATTTAGATCTTTATCAAGATAAACAAAGCTTGCTCCATAACCAGAGAAGTTAACTACTTTGATATCGAAGTCTTTATTTTGAGTTAAACGATCAAATGACTCTTTTACCCATTCGGTAAGCGCCGAAACATCTTCACAGGGAAAACCATCTTCATCTTTTATCTCTTCAAATTTTTTACTTTCTTCAAAAACCAACCTGTATTGCTCATTAAAAAGTAAAACTTTTTTATTTGTTTTACCTACATCGAAAATCAATATGACTGCCTCACCCCTCGTTCCCCTCTCCTTCAGAGAAGGGAGGTCGGACTTTTGATCTTCTATTTGACTTTTTATTGAACCCATCTGATTCAGCAATTCTATTTTGCTTTAATTATAAACCTGTTGCAATATTTTTTGTACCTCTTTCTTTTGTTAATTGCTTACGGATCTTTTCATCACGATAAAACTGTAAAGGATCTAAGGCGCCACCGCTTCTTATTCTTGCTTCGGCAGCAATAGCTCTTACATCAGTTCGGAATGTATCTTGCAAAACTTGTTGAGCTCCTACTACATCATTTGTATCCTGCGCTGCGTTCAACTTACTTCGGTCAACAAGTAATGCATGTGTATATGCCAGCATGATGGCATCAACAGACTGTAGCAGATCTTCCAGCGGATCTTTTACATTATGTGAAGCATCGATCATCCATCCCAGGTCTTTTGCATGATTCATGCCTCTTGCATCCATCCCTTCCACCAGTTCATTAAAAATTAAAAACAACTGATAAGGCTTAATACTTCCCACAGTAACATCGTCGTCGCCATATTTACTGTCATTGAAATGAAAACCGGCAAGCTTTCCTTCCATTAATAATAGAGAAACGATCTGTTCAATATTTGCATTAGGTAAATGATGGCCAAGGTCAACCAGTGTATAAGCTTTCGGGCCTAGTTTGTTTACATAAAGTAATGATTGCCCCCAATCCGCTACTGTCACTGAATAAAAATTTGGCTCATACGCCTTGTATTCAACAAACACTTTCCAATTGGAAGGTAAAGCAGCATATATTTCCTGTAAACTTTCAAGTGTGTTCTGGAATGCTTTTCTAAAATTCAACTGACCCGGAAAACAACTTCCATCACTTAACCAAACTGAGAGTGATTCTGATCCAAGTTCAACTCCATGTTTGATCACTTCAATATTGTGATCTATAGCTTGTTTGCGTATTGCTTTATTTACATTTTGTAATGAACCGAATTTATAAGTTAGTTCCTGATCAGGTTGATCCTGGAATGTATTGGAGTTAACAGCATCAAATTTTAGATCAAGATCCACTGCTAACTTTTTTATTGCTGTATAATCTTTTGGAATATCCCAGGGAATATGAAGTGATATAGCACCGCTTGATTGGTTGAGTGCATGAAGCAATCCTACATCTTCCATTTTTTGTTCAAGACTGCCGGGTTCGCCGGGACCGGGAAAACGACCGAAACGAGTGCCGCCGGTTCCCAATGCCCAGGATGGAATTGCCACCTGGAATTCAATAAGCTTTTTTATTATTGCTTCAACATTATCAACTTCTCCTTTTATAAATGAAAAGCGTTGCTGATGTTTTGAAATGTGTTTATGGTTATGGTCTGCGATCTGTTTTTTGTCAATTCTCATTTATTTGATATTAAGATATTGTGATATTCGGATATTATAATGCTACAGTTGTTCTCTGGTATTACTAATAGTGTTCTTTAATTTTTTTATGTAAATATTCAACTTATGATGAAGCACTTTAAGTTTTTCCAATAAAGCTTCATATTCGTTTTGAGACATGAGGGCCCTTTTGAATGATTTTACTGCCCATGCTTTTGTTTCCATCATGGAACCGCGGCTATAGTAACAAAACTGCTTCCTGTCTTTATAAAAATAGCGTCCATATCCTTCTGCAATATTTGCTGCAATAGAATCCGCCGCTTCTACAAATTGTCCACCCACCGTTTTCTTTGCAAAATACTCCCACTTATCAACTATATTCCAAACATCTTCACCAATTTCAAGTGCCAGCTGATATATCTCTAAATCTTCTAATAAAATACTTTCAGGCATGAATTTTATTTGTGCCTAAAAATACAACATGATTATCCCAGAATCATAATATCTCAGTATCTCAATATCAAAATATCTAACAACTTTTACCTATAAAATCCCATTGCAACGCCGCCATCTACATTAAGAGCATTGCCGGTTGATTTATTTAACAGGCCTCCTACAAAAGCAAAACATGCATTGGCTATATCTTCCGGTAAAATAACCTCGTTCAACAAAGTTCTTTTTGCATAGTAAGCCGGCAATTCATCTACAGTGATGCCATACGCTTTTGCACGGCCTTCGGCCCAACCACCAGCCCAGATATATGAATCAGCGATCACTGCGTCGGGATTAACTGTATTCACTCTAATTTTATCAGCACCAACTTCTGCAGCCATCAATCTCGTGAGATGTGCCTGCGCCGCTTTTGCAGAACCATAACCCGGATTATTCGGGCCGGCCACTACTGCATTTTTAGAAACAATATTTACAATATCACCACCAAACCCTTGCTTGCGCATGAGCTCAATCCCTTTTTTAGAAACAAGGAACTGACCTTTTACCAAAATATCATACAGCTTATTCCATTCATCGATGGTATGCTCTGTAATTGATTTTGAAATACTGATACCTGCATTATTAATTACAATATCAACTCCACCAAATGCCAATGCTGCTTCATCAAAAGCAGCTTCAATGGAACAATCATCGGTAACATTTAGCAGCGTACTGCTGATAACATCGTTCCCAAATGAGCTTCTGAATTCCTTATTCGTTTCACTAAGTCTTTCAACATTCACATCATTGATTACAATACAAGCGCCTTCTTCAGCAAATCTTTTTGCAATTGCTTTTCCAATGCCACCAGCGCTGCCGGTTATTAATGCAACTCGACCACTCAGCGGTTTGGGTTTTGGCATCCGCTGAAGTTTCGCTTCTTCCAATAACCAATATTCAATGTTAAACGCTTCTTGTCTCGGTAATGAAGTGTATTCTGAAATTGCTTCGGCACCACGCATTACGTTGATCGCATTTGTATAAAACTCTGCTGCTACTCTTGCGGTCTGTTTATCTTTTGCAAATGTGAACATACCAACACCAGGGTAAAGGATCACTACGGGGTTTGCATCACGCATTGCAGGGCTGTTAGGATGTTTGCATTTATTATAATAGTCCGCATACATTTTTCTGTATGCTTCAAATAATGGTTGCAATTTTTCTTTTACAGCTTTTACATCGCTGATACTTTCATTTGGAGTAAGGTTGAGTATCAATGGAGAAATCTTTGTCCGCAGAAAATGATCAGGACAACTTGTACCTAAAGGTGCTAATTTTTCCAGGTCATTTGAATTGATATATTGTAAAACCCTGTCATCATCTGTAAAATGCCCGATCATTTTTGTTTGAGAAGAACAAAAACCTCTTAAGACAGGTGCTAATGATGCAGCTTTTGCTAATCTTTCTTCTTTAGATAAAGACTGTATTTTTTGTCCGCCAAATATTTCTCTTTTCTTTCCATAATTATCTTCCAGGTATTGCGCACAGGTTTCGATCACTTCCAGTGTATTGATATAACTTTCATAGGCAGTATCACCCCATGTAAATAATCCATGCGAACCCAACATGATGCCACGGATTCCCGGATTTTCATCCAAACATTTTTTAAGTTTTAATCCGAGATCAAAACCAGGTTTTTGCCATTCTACCCAACCAATTGTTCCATTAAATAATTCTTTAGTGATCTTCTTCCCGTCTTTTGCTGCCGCTATTGCAATTGCAGCATCAGGATGCAAGTGATCGATATGTTTAAATGGAAGAAACCCATGCAGAGGTGTATCAATAGATGGAGCTTTTGAAGCCAGATCGTAAATGCAATGATTAAAAAGCTCAACCATTTCATCTTCATGTTCAATACCACGGTAAATATTTTTCAAACTACGCAATCGGTCAACATATAATGCAGCAAGTCCATTACGCTTCATTGTGCCGAGATCTCCCCCACTTCCTTTTACCCACATCACTTCGGTTTCTTTACCAGTCAATGGGTCTTTCGCCATTGATTTGCACGATGTATTGCCACCACCATAATTTGTAAGACGAAGATCCGCACCTAACAAATTAGAGCGATAAACCAACAATGCTACTTCATCACCAGCTAAAGCTGCTGCTTTAGCCTCGTCCCACAAGTAGCTAACATGTTTAAATTCGACTGTTGCTGTTGACATATGATAACTCTTTTTGTTGTTTCATTTTTTCATGCCGGTTATTTCCAATACCCACAATTATTACTGCAAGAATGATCGTAATGATACCAGCCGCAATTGTTCTTGCTGTTTTCCTGGATACACCCTTCCACTCTTTTAGTATGATGCCCCACATGTTTGCTACCAGAATGATAAATGCCATGTGAAGTATCCATGAGCTGGGGCCATTCCCTAATTTACTTTCACCCATTCCATAGAAAAAGAACTGGAGAAACCATGTAGTGCCGGCTAATGCTGCAAACATGTAATTTGAAAAGAGCGGTGTTTTCTTATTTGTATAATCACCAAAAGTTTTATTACGGGCATTTAAGATCATGCACCATATAAAATTAGTTGTAAGACCTCCCCATAACAAAACAACATAAATAACATTGTTACGGTATAGAAATTCTCCTTCACCGGGATTAGCCAGCTTCCATTCTTCATTTGCTACTGCACCCATAGATTGACCGGCCTCTAATCCAAAATTAAAGCATGCACTAAGAACACCAGATACAATTGAAACAAACATCCCTAGTGCAAATTTGTATTCTGTTTTTACTTCCACGCCATGCGGATCGCTTGAAGATCTTAATTGCTTTTCTTTCATGGTACCAGCCTTACCACAAATGATAATACCGAGAACGCAAACGACTAAACCGGATAGAACTATCAGTCCCCAACTGGATCCAATCATCATGCTAAAAGTATCCTTACTTTCTACAGGTGAAAAATCGTAATAGATAGAAGGTATCAATGCACCAAATACCATACATAAACCAAGAATGATGCTGCTACCCAATGACACACCGAGATAACGAACTCCTAAACCGTAGGTCAGGCCACCTATTCCCCATAACAACCCAAAGAAGAATGTAATTAAAAGAGTAGAAACACCAGTAGAACTTATTATATCATTAAAATCCGGGATGGTGAGCCATGCAGCAAGCGGAGGAACAATGAGCCATGAAAATAATCCGCCAACGATCCAATAGCTTTCCCAATGCCATCCTTTTACTTTTTTATAAGGGATATAAAAACTGCCTGACGCAAAACCTCCGATAAAGTGGAAAATAACTCCTAATATGACTTGCATTCGTTGATTGTTTTAAAATGGCAAAAACCGATCAATAAAAATAATATGCCTACCCATAAACCCTATCATGTACTGTCTGTTAAAAACCTTTTTGATCATGGCTTTCTATTGCAGATAAAAAACCTCAACCAGAGGAACTGAAACGGGTGAGTTATCCGGATTGGATTCCATGATATCTTTCATATATGCCCACCACTTTTTCATAATGGGATGTGCCGGTAATTCATCCAGTTTTTTCGCATCTGGTATCTTCAGCGACCCAAATAAAAAACCAGTTGCTTCATCAAGAAAGATCGAATACTCCTGTACACCTTTTTCTTTCAATAGCTCAGAAAGCTCGGGCCATATTTCATCATGTCTTTTTTTGTATTCTATCTCCTTGCCTTTGAATAATTTCATTTTGAATGCTACCCTTTCCATATATTAATCTTTAAATTCAAACGAATTTAATTCAGTCTTCCAAAAATTCTCTAATAAATTGAAAGTAATTACCTTTCGGACGTAGAAATTACCGCTGCTACATATGAAAAAAAACATTCTTTTCCAGTATATAAATATTGACTATTTATCGGCCACTCCTAAATATATGCAGCTGGCGAATTCAGTCATCAATGCTATTAATGAAGAAAAGTTAGGAAAAGATGACCTGTTGCCCTCCATCAATGAACTCAGCTTTGAATTTGAAATATCAAGGGATACGGCTGAGAAAGGTTACAAATACCTGAAACAAATTGGTATCCTCGGTTCCGTGCCGGGCAAAGGTTATTTTGTAAAATCAACCGAAGTAAATCAACCGCTCAAAATATTTCTTCTCTTTAATAAGCTTAGCATACATAAGAAAATAATGTATGACGCATTTGTAAAAACCCTGGGCGAACTGGCATCAATTGACTTCTACATATACAACAATGATTACACTTTGTTCAAAAGGCTAATACAAAACAATAAGAACGAATTTACGCATTATGTGATCGTGCCTCATTTCCTTGATGGAGGTGAAGATGCGCATGAGATCATCAACCAGCTACCTACTGATAAATTGCTGATGATGGATAAATTGATACCGGGCATTAACGGGAATTATGCAGCCGTTTATGAAGATTTTGAAAAAGATATTTACGATGCACTTGATCAATTAAAAGAGCAGCTAAGTAAATATCATACCATAAAAATGATCTTCCCCGGATATACTTATCATCCAAAAGAAATCATAAAAGGCTTTAAAAGATTTTGTCATCAATACGCTTTTACCAGCAAAATTGTAAACGATATTGCCAATGAACCGATAAAAGATGGCGAAGCATATATCAACTTAATGGAGGACGACATGTTGACACTGCTTGAAAAGATCAAAGCAACAAAACTAAAAGTTGGAAAGGATGTTGGCATCATTTCCTATAATGAAACTCCCTGGAAACAATTTATCCTTGATGGAATAACAACGATCTCAACAGATTTTGAAAAGATGGGAACAATGACTGCAGAAATGATCCTGAACAATCAAAGAAGTCATTTGCCTGTTCCATTTAAAGTAACACTAAGGAAATCTTTGTAGTCATAAATTAAAATTATTTGTTCCTGGTTTCAATGGATAAGTTTTTCCTTTCCAGATAAATCTTCCGGAGATCTTTTCCGGCAAAGTGAGTTCTATGTTCCATTTTCCACTTTGGAATTGATAGTTTGCTAAAATAATTCCATTTGGATGCGGCATTATTCCATTTACATTTTTCAGATCTCCTAAATGTGGTTCGATCTTTACTTTTTTAAAACCCGGCGCATCCGAATCAATTCCCAACACAGTTCTGAAAAATTCAATATTCGGACTAGAGCCCCATGCATGGCAATCGGAGCGGGCATTATCGATCTCAGAAATTTCCGCCCATGTTGTCAATCCCATTTCAATATTCTCTTTCCACTTATCCAGCCATTTTAAATAATCATTTCCCAATCCTGCTTTTATCAATGCCATGTGCAGGTAATATTTAAAATAAATAGAAGCAGGAGCTAATGATCTGTCTGAAATTAGTCTTTTGGCAAGATCCGTTGCAGCAGTTCCTTTAATTGTATTGGTAAGTATTGCCAATGTATTTGCATGTTGCGAATAACGATCTTTATCTTTTGTATCAGCATAAAGTTTTTTATCAGCGTTCCAGTAATTTCGTTGAATTGTTTGCTGAAGTTGCAAAGCTTTCTTTTGATATTCATTTGCTATCGCTGGTAATCCAAGTTCTGTTTCAAGTTTTGCTGCTACCTGCAACGCCCATAATAACTGAAAGTCCAGTAAGGATGAGCTACCATCTTTTCCAATTGGCCCAACACCGCCGGGCCATCCTGTTTTTCCTTCTACCCAATCTGTATAGATCCAGTAAGGAACATTTCGTAACGATCCCTCGGCATTTTGGTATTTACTAAAGAACCACAGTACATCTCTTGTTCCCTGCAGTTTATCTTTTACAAAAGCAGCGTCACCACGATACATCCAGTAATCATTTACCATTCCAATATACCAAAGAGAAAAAGTGGGGATCTGTTGCGGAGAAAATGACGGATGACGGCTTAATGTAATGCCTTCTGCCATTCGTGAATGATCCATTTGTGTGATCGCATTTCTTACCAAACGATCATCGCCACTGTTATATAACGAAACCAATGCTTGTATTCGGGTATCTCCAATATACTGTAATTGCTCATAGTAAGGACAATCCATATATGTCTCCCATGCACATGATCTTGCAGTTCGCCAACCCACTTCAAATATTTTGTCCAGTATTTTATCCTTCGCGTCAAATGTTGCATTCAACTGAAAAGGATAACCGGTGAACAAACTATAAATATCATTAATGATCAATGGTTCATCTTTTGTAGTTACTTTAATTTCAACATATCGAAACGTTCTCCAACTAAGCGTACTGAAATACTGAACATCTTTTCCATTCGATATGATACTGTCTTTTCTTCCTGCAATGATCTTACCCTTCACTTCATTACGATTCCCTTTTTTAAATGTTTTACCGGGGCCATCAGGTTTTTCGATAAACAAAGCTTCGGCATAAGTAAGTAAGATCCCTGCATCTTTTCCTTTACTGAAATCTAATTCCGGGTATGCATTGGTATAAAAAGATTGATCAAGCAGGAATGTTGCTTTGGTATTTGCCGGGATCGTAATTGATTTTTGTGTTGCAGGAAATCCATCGGGGATTGTAATACCTTCTGTTTTTCTTACAGCCGCAAAGCGTTGAACTCTTAATTCCATTGGTGGCAATGTAGAAGGAACCAACATCCAGTCTGCAATATCAACAGCACCTTTTGGGGTGCCACCACGCCAGCCAACTCTTGCTGCATTTGGCCATGCATCATCATTAAAATCATTTTTCATCCAACCATCCGGCATTTTATTCATATCAACTATCTCACCCGGTCCACTAACATAATAAGTATTATATCCAACGCCGCCGGTTAATGGAGTGTATGCATTATTCTTAAAACATTTCCAGGAAGTATTTGTATTTATTGTCTCTTCTTTTTTTGTATTGCCCTGCATTAAAAATCCTGTCCTGTTTGATATTTGTGCTTCTGGCCTGTATTCACCCTCATTCCAAACTGTGGCTGCAATAATATTATTTCCATTGATCAGATAAGGAGCAATATCAACTGTTTCAAAATTCCAGTGAGACAGATCATTTCTTGCAGGACCTAATGAAACAAACTTTTCGTTAATAAGCAATACATATCGGTTATCGGCTGAAACATGAACAATAAAAGAATCAGGTTTTTCCGTTAGCCAAATTTTTTTTCTGAAATAATATACACCATACGTTTTTGCCGGCGCACCAGGTGCAGTGATCCAGTTGGCTGACCAAGTATCTTTTAATAAAGAGGGATTGATCTTTTGTGACTTTGCCAAACTAAAGCTTATGATAAAGAAAATAAAAACAATAAACGGTTTTTTCATAGATGAATTTTACTTCGATACTTCAAAATGATATTTACCTGAATTTAATTTTAGAATGACATACCCATTTTCTGTACCCGTCACCTGCAGATCCTTTGATGAGGAAACAGCATTTCCACTTTCCGTTATCGCTTCTTTATTAGAAGCAGGCACAAACACGGTTGCTGTTGTATTTGCAGGAATCTCAATGTCCATTATAATTTTATTGCCTTCTATTTTCCACCCGCTGCCCGCTTTGCCATAATAAGTCTGTAAGCTTGCAGATGCATTCGTTAATCCGCCACCGATATGCGGCTTTATTTTTATATGCTTATATCCTGGTCCATCGTCATAAGTGTCCAATCCAGCCACAACCTGGTACATCCAATCACCTATGGCTCCGTAAGCATAATGATTAAATGAATTCATCGATGCAGGTTCGAATGTACTGTCAGGACGAATACCGTTCCACCTTTCCCATATTGTTGTGGCGCCCATTTTTACCGGGTACAGCCATGACGGATAACTTTCCTGCATCAGTAATGTAAAAGCAACATCAGTTTTTCCAAAAAGATTAAGAACATGACATAAATATGGAGTGCCTAAAAAACCGGTTGTAAGATGGTTATTGTAAGCTTTGATATTTTCGACTAATTTTTCAACGGCTTGTCCTCTTAGGTTTTCAGAAAGCATATCAAAGTTTAACGCTAATACATATGCAGTCTGCGTACTTGAAACCAATCTTCCATTCGGAGTTAAGTATTCTTTTACAAATGCCCCTTTCAAATTTCTTAATTGCTCAGTGTATTTGGCAACATCATCATTTTTACCAAGCACTTTTGCCGTATTGATCATTATCTGCACAGAGTTCGCGAAAAAACATTGTGCGATCAAACATTTATCCGTTACTGCCGATCTTCCATCATTATCATCAAATGGACGATAGAATAGCCAATCGCCAAAATGAAAACCCGTGTTCCATAAATAATTTTTACTTTCTTTTTCCATATAGCCAACCCAGGCTGTCATACTATTATACTGAGTCTCTAAAATTTTTTTATCTCCATAAGCCAAATACATATTCCATGGGATGATCGTAGCGGCATCCGCCCAACCCGCCGATGCGCCGGCCTCAGGCTGTAAAACATTTGGAATAACATGTGGCACCTTACCACTCGGTCGCTGATCCGCTTCAACATCACGCAGCCATTTAGCAAAAAAATTATTAACCCCAAAATTGAATGCTGCTGTTCTTGAAAATGCCTGTGCATCACCCGTCCAGCCAAGACGTTCATCTCTTTGCGGACAATCAGTAGGTACATCTAAAAAATTTCCTTTTTGCCCCCATTGAATATTATGCTGCAGTTGATTGAGCAGTGCATTTGAAGAAGTGAATGTGCCCGTGGGTTTCATATCAGAATACAAAGCAACTGCAGTAAAGCTTTCAGGCTTTATTTCCTTGACACCATCAATTTTTATATACCGAAATCCATAGAAAGTAAAATGAGGTTCAAAAATATCTTCTCCTTTTCCTGATAAAAAATAGTTGGCCGTAGCATTGGCGGCACGAAGATTATCTATATAAAAATTTCCATTTTTATCCAATACCTCCGCATGGCGAATAATGATCTTATCTCCGGCATTACCATTTGCTTTAACTATCACCCAACCAACAAGGTTTTGTCCAAAGTCGATCACCTTCTCTCCTTTTGGTGTTGTGAATATTTTTAATGGCTTGAACGTTTCATGCTTTTTTATCGGTTCATTGTAAGTAGCTAATAAATTATCATTTGGATAATTTGCAACTTTTACTCCGGGCCAGTTCCCATCGTCATAATTTGTAGTTGCCCATCCGGCTTTTTCTTCTCTTGCATCAATTGTTTCACCGTGATAAATTTCTGAATAACGAATAGAACCTGTTGATGACTTCCAGGTTTCGTCCGAACTTATTCTTGCAGATGTTCCATCAGCATAATTAATATCAAGCTGCATTAAAAGGCCTGTATTTTTCCCATAACTATTTTTGTTCCCAGCCCATGCTAAAAAACCACGATACCAACCATTACCAACGATCACCCCAATAGCATTTGTGCCATTTTGAAGAAGACCTGTTACATCATACACCTGGTATTGCAATCTTTTATTATAACTCGTCCACCCGGGAGTTAAATACGCATCCCCTACTCGTTTTCCATTTATTTGCGCTTCATACATACCATGTGCAGTGATATAAACAGTAGCGGATCCAATTTTTTTTGTTGAGGAAAATTGCTTTCTAAAATATTGTGCAGGCCTGTTGATCGAATCTTCAACAAAACCGGGTTCGATCCATTTTGCATTCCAATCAGTCCTATTTAAAAATGCAGTTTGAAAAAATGCAGGCTCACTCCATGCTGATGGCTTGCCATTATTATCCCAAACCCTAACTTCCCAGGTATATTTTTTTCCGGATTGTAAGGCTGCGCCTTCATAAGGCACATGTACAGACCGATCTGCGATAACCTTTCCACTTTTCCATACTGTACTTTTTCCGCTGCTTACAATTATTTCATAAGCTGTTTGAGAAACATTTCGCTGGTCACTCACCAATTGCCACGTAAAACGCGGCTGTTGCAGATCAAGACCAATTGGATTTGTTAGATTTTCCGTCAATAGGTTTACAACTTTTACTTGTGCTGAAATTGTAGTTGATAATAAAAGTAAGCCGAAGAAAAGAAAATTATTTTTTCGCATGGCGCAAAGCTTTGTGTGGTACTGAAATTCCGGAACCAAATTCCTAATATAAATAAAGTTAGCAGTTATTGAATCAAAAAATATGAATTCGGTTTCATATTTACATAATCAAACCCCGGCACTGCAATTGATAAATGAATAAAAATATTATCGGCTACCTGTGGTTCGTGCGAATTAAATATTTTTACCATAATTCTTAATCTTGACCATTGGCTCAACTATAATAGCCCCAATAAATAAACTACAGGTTCGAATCGCTGTGTCAGTTTTTTTCTTTTGCCAGGGATTAACTTTTGCAAACTGGGCGAGCCGGATACCAGATATCAAAACATCGTTACACTTAAGCGAAGCAGGACTCGGAAGTATTTTACTTGCATTACCGGTCGGGCAATTAATAACGATGCCTGTCAGCGGAAGACTTGTTACAAGATTCGGCAGCAAGTATGTGTTAAGAGTCGCCGTTGTTGGGTATGTACTTTCACTTACAAATATTGGATTGGTGGAAAAACCATGGCAATTAGCATTGGCTTTATGTGCATTTGGAATATTTGGCAACCTATGTAATATTTCTGTTAACACACAGGCTGTTCATGCAGAAGCGCTTTATAACAGGCCGATCATGGCTTCATTTCATGGCATATGGAGCACCGCAGGTTTTACCGGAGCTCTTATCGGTTCATTGATGATGAAACTTGATATAAAACCCTATTACCATTTTTGGACAATTGCATTGTTTGCAATTACCATGATGCTGATCTTTAATAAATTTCTTTTACTTACGCCTACCAGCAAGTCTGCTTCATCATTTACAAAAATTAAAATGCCGCATGGCTCATTAATGTTGTTAGGCGTTATTGCTTTTTGTTGTATGAGTGCTGAAGGATGTATGTTCGACTGGAGTGGCGTTTATTTCAATGAAGTTGTGAAAGCGGAAGGCTCACTTGTATCTCTTGGCTACGCTTCTTTTATGATCATGATGGCAACAGGAAGGTTTACAGGTGACCGGCTTGCATTGAAATTTGGTCGTAAAAAAATGGTTCAATTAAGCGGCGTCTTAATTTTCATAGGGATGATGATCGCTGTAATATTTCCAACAATAATAATGGCAACAATTGGTTTCTTAATTATTGGATTTGGAGTAAGTAGTATCATT